>JAQBPR010000140.1 GCA_028287395.1 Bacilli bacterium | reverse complement strand
TGAAAATATTGAACGATTGTAACGTAAGTTGTCCCGATGACGTCTCAATCATTGGTTTCGATAATCTTACGATAACGGAGCTTATGACTCCCAAGCTTACTACGGTGAGCGTTCCGAAGGCAGCAATAGGTTCCAGGGCGGTCCAAATGATACTAAGACGGATTGAAAATCCTGACTATATACCAGAGTTGGTATTTATTTCGACTCAATTGATCGAGCGGGCCTCAGTGCGTCAAGTAGGGATGTCAAGAAACAGTACTGGCACTAATGATTGAATGAGTTTAGAAAAGTTCTTCCGAGAGGTGTGATTTGAGGAGTTTTAGGTAAAGGTTTCATCATGATCCAATTTAATGTCCATGCTACAAGCAAATGATCGAGCTTGTAGTTATTTGACGTGCTGACTACCAGTGGATAATGAGAAGCAGCTCTTCAACAAAAATAAATATAAAATAAATATATAAAAATATTAAAATAATTATGTTGAATATTATTAAAATATATTGAAATTAATTAAGATATATGTTAAGATGGGTTTGTAAGCGAATTCATAATATGTTTAAGGGGATGCTATAATGAAGAAAATTGTGAAGGTTTTATTTGTCGGCATAATGGTTGCTTCTGCATTGACTGGTTGCGGCGGTAATAAAGATGCAGGTTCCACTTCTAGTCCAACCGCCACGGCAAGCCCGATGGTAAGTCCAGCCGCCACAACTGATAAAATCAGTGGGACTATTACCTTCCTTACTAATCGAACCGATATGGTTGACAAAGAATACGTGGACTATGCGAAACGGTTTAATGAAAAGTATCCGAATGCTCATGTTAAATTTGAAGCGGTTACGGATCATGATAAGAACATCAAGCTTCGTTTATCGACAAACCAGTTGCCAGATGTATCTCTAGTTCCCACGATTCCAAATTCTGATTTGCCGAAGTACTTTGCTCCGCTTGACGATTTGGGCTTAAATGACAAGATTTACTTCAAAGATTACAAGGCTCAAGATGGTAAAGTATACGGTATCTCGGCAGGTGCAACCACTACTGGTATCGTGTATAACAAGAAAGCGTTTGCAGATGCAGGGATCACGTCGATTCCGAAAACACTGGATGAATTCTACGCAGCGGCGGAGAAATTGAAAGCAAAGGGGATAGTGCCGCTAGCTTCCAACTTTAAGGATCAATGGCCGCTTTATCCTTGGATATCAGAACTTCCAATATCGATGGCAAATAATGCGAATTTGAACAACGAGCGTGTAAACACGGATACGCCTTATACGATGGATAGTCCTTACGGAAAAGGAATGTCTATCATCAGAACAATGAAAGACAAAGGATATTTAGAGCCGGATGTTAACTCTACCAATTGGGAGCAATCCAAGAAAGATGTAGCCAGTGGGAAATTTGCCATGTACTTACTTGGAAACTGGGTTATTCCGCAAGTGGCAAGCAGCGGAACAACCTCCGATAATGTTGGATTCTTCCCAATGCCGTATGACAACTCCGGCAAAGTAAACGTACTCCTTGCTCCTGATTGGGGATATGGTGTAAATAAAGATGGCAAAAATATAGAAACGGCTAAAGCGTTTGTCAAGTGGATGATTGAGGATTCTGGGTACGACGATTTTGCCGGGTTCATACCGGTATTGAAAGCCAAGAAGGCGAATGTTCCGCAGCTTACAGAATTTAATAGTTACAATCCGACTTACATTGAAGCGGTGGCCGATTCGGCCGAAGCAACAGATAGAAACAACAAGGCTCAAATTACGAAAGAAGCGATTGTTCAAGAATTTGTTCTTTCCAAAGATCCACAGAAAATCCTTGATAAATACAATGATCAGTGGAAAAAAGCGAAGAAATAAATGATTAATCATTTTAGTTAAATAAAATAAACAAAGTGGATTATCGATATGAAGATAATCCACTTTGTTTATAAAGTACTTTCAGTTTGGATTGGAGTGAGACACAGTGAGCGGCATTTCGTATAGAACACAAAAAATAATCGTCATCATCGGCTTTCTGTTCTTACCGTTAATTTTGCTTTGTTTATTTACTTATTATCCCGCAGTAAGACTTCTCTATTTAAGTTTTACAAGTTGGGATGGTTATAGTTCTGCTGCAAAGTGGATCGGATTCGATAATTTTAAGGAAGTTTTTACAAATCCGAATTTATTCGGTGTATTTCTTAATCAAATACCCTATGTCATCGTCGGTATTTTTCAGAACATTATTGCGATTGTGTTTGCAGTTATTTTAAATTCAAAACTTCGAGGAAGAAATTTTTTTCGTGTATTGCTGTTTCTTCCCTTTATTATGAACGCCGTTGCTGTTGCCTTTATGTTCCAGTATGTGTTTGACACGACGAATGGGTCTCTTAACTTACTGCTCCATTTTGTAGGATTGGATGCGTTGCGTACGAGTTGGCTCGGCAACCAATCGATTGTAAATTTTTCACTTGCTTCCATTGGTTTTTGGAGATTCATGGGGTATAACATGGTCATTTATATAGGGGCATTACAATCCATACCAGGGGATATGTATGAAGCGGCAAAAATAGACGGTGCCAATCGCATTCAAACATTGTGGTGGTTGACATTGCCGAATTTGACGAAGATCATCCAATTAAATATGTTTTTGACTTTGACTGGAGCTTTGGCGGTGTTCGACCTACCGTTCGTTCTCACGAAAGGCGGACCTGCAGGTGCAAGTGAGTCGTTCTTGCTGAAGACCATCGAAACGGCATTCCAGTTCAATAATTTCGGATTGGCGTCTGCCATGAGCATCGTTCTTTTAATCATCACCTTCGTAATATTGCTTATACAGAATTTGGCCCTTAACCGAAAGGGGGAACAGTAATGAAAAAGGTCGATCCGATTCAATTCGTGAAATATTGCCTAGTTTTATTCGCCGCTTTCGTCGTCTTGTTCCCACCATATGTTATTTTTGTTAATGCTTTTAAAGCAAAAAATGAAAGCTTGAATCCGTTGGCATTGCCGCATAGTTTTTTCAATTTCGATAACTTTCGGATTGTGATTCAGCGAGCGGATCTCGTCCATGCGTTTACCAATACTTTTATCATCATTATTGTATCGCTGATTGGGAATGTTCTATTAGGGACAATGGCTGCTTATGTATTAGGGCGATTTGATTTTAAAGGGAAGAGCTTGGTGTTAGGTGCTTTTCTTTTAGCGACGATTATCCCAACTATTACAACTCAGGTTGTTGTATTCTCAATTATCAAAGGGTTTGGTCTCTTTAACACGTTATACGGACCGATTTTGCTGTTCGTAGGAGCGGATGTGATTCAAATTTATATTTATTTACAATTCATAAAAAACATCCCTTATGAATTAGACGAGAGTGCAATGATGGATGGAGCAAGTCTTGTTCGAATCTTTCGATCTATTGTTTTCCCCTTGCTTACTCCCGCAACGGCAACCCTGATTATTCTGAAGACGATCAACATTTACAATGACCTGTACATTCCATACCTATATATGCCGAAAGCGGAGTTGGCGGTTGTCTCTACAACCATTATGAGGTTTGCCGGCAATAACCAAGCGGAGTGGGGATATATAAGTGCAGTAATTCTGCTAATTATGCTTCCAACGATTATTCTTTATGTGTTTCTTCAGCGTTATATTTTCACAGGTATATCGAATGGGTCGGTCAAAGGCTGATTAGAAGGTGGAGTAATCATGAACTTAATGGGTCTAAAAGGTGATATGCAGCAAGAATTAGATCGTATCCTTAACTTCTGGTGTGAACGAACAATAGATTCGGATCATGGCGGATTCATTGGGGCTTTGTCGAATGATTTGACTGTTGTTCCATCTGCAAATAAAGGACTCGTTTTACATGCGAGGATCTTTTGGACCTTTTCGCGGGCGTACCGCATGGGTGGCAAAAAGGAACATTTAATAATGGCGGAAAGAGCGCTTGATGTCCTAGAAACTCATTTCTTGGACACCGAACACGGTGGATATTACTGGATGTTAGATGCCGAATTGAGACCGTTTCAAATGAGAAAGCAAATTTATGGACAAGCATTTGTCCTTTATGCTTATTCTGAATATATATTGGGAACGGGCCGAAAGGAACTATTACCGAAAATACGCCAATTAGTCGATATGGTAGAACGAAGTTACGATCCGCTTCATAACGGTTATTTTGAAGCTTATACCCGTGAGTGGGAACTTGAGAAAGATTTGCGCTTAAGTGAATCGGACTTGAACGAAAAGAAATCAATGAATACGCACTTGCATATATTGGAGGCTTATACCAATGCCTTCCGTGTCTGGCCTTCTTCCATTATGAGAAGCCGACTCCAGAATCAGATTGAATTAATGATCGAAAAAATGATCGATCAAAGCAAGGGGCATTTCATGCTTTTCTTTGATGAAGACTGGAGCGTGAAGTCGGACCGTATCTCATTTGGTCATGATATCGAAGGCAGTTGGCTGCTTTACGAAGCGGCAGAAGTACTGGGTGAGCGTATATTGATCGATAAAGCCCGTCATACAGCTCTGCTAATGGCTTCGGCAGTCATGAATGAAGGTATTGATCGTGACGGAGCACTTTGGAACGAGGCGGACCCCACTGGGATCAATGATAAAGATAAGGATTGGTGGCCGCAAGCAGAAGCGGTTGTTGGATTCGTAAATGCCTGGCAGTTAACCGGGAACCAAGAATATTGGGATGCGGCCGTCAATTCTTGGCAATTTATTAAAGATCATATGATTGACTACAAAAATGGGGAATGGTTCTGGAAGGTGAATGAGCAAGGTGTTCCCTACCTGGATAAACCCAAAGTGAATGAATGGAAATGTCCATATCACAATAGCAGAGCTTGTTTTGAAATCATTGAACGGCTAAAAAATGATTAATCCAACATAAGGAGTCCATTACCATGAACAAATCAAATTTTGAAGTAAGATATGCGAAAGTAAAAGCTCGATATGACGAGGTTCTTAACCGAAAGAATGCACCCTTGTTTTCGGACAATGGGATTTATGAGCGTTATGAGATACCTGTATTGACAAACCAGCATGCTCCGATTCATTGGCTTTATGATCTGAATCCTGAGACCAATCCGTTTTTTATGGAAAGATTAGGTATCAATTGCGTATTCAATCCAGGCGCGATTGAGCTAAATGGCAAATTTTATCTTGTTGCACGTGTCGAAGGTAATGATCGTAAATCTTTTTTTGCAGTGGCAGAGAGTGAAACAGGAATTGACGGATTTTGCTTTTGGGATCAGCCTATCGTATTACCCCAAACGTCCGAATCGGACACCAATGTCTATGATATGCGTCTGGTCAAACACGAGGATGGTTTTATCTATGGTCTGTTTTGTACGGAACGGAAGGACCTGAATGCACCGAAAGCTGACTTGTCCAGTGCTTTGGCGCAGTGTGGAATTGTGCGTACCAAGGATTTGATAACGTGGGAGCGTCTTTCGGATTTAAAGACGAAATCTGCGCAGCAACGAAATGTCGTTCTTCATCCTGAATTTGTAAATGGCAATTATGCTTTCTATACGCGCCCGCAGGATGGTTTTATCGATACAGGCTCAGGTGGGGGCATCGGCTGGGGATACTCAGAAAGTATTGAGAACGCAATTATCCATGAGGAAACCATTATTGATGAACGAATTTATCACACTATTAAGGAAGTCAAGAACGGTCAAGGACCTGCCCCGATTAAAACGAAGGAGGGTTGGCTGCACATTGCCCACGGAGTTCGAAATACAGCAGCCGGCTTGCGTTATGTGTTGTATGCTTTTATGACCGATTTGAAAGAACCGTGGAAGCAAACGCATCGTCCCGGAGGATATTTGATCGCCCCGGAAGGCGAAGAACGTATAGGAGATGTTTCTAACGTCGTGTTCAGCAACGGCGTTATTGTCAGGGATTCCGGTGAGATATTTATTTACTATGCATCATCTGATACTAGATGTCACGTAGCAACGACGACAGTCGAACAACTGATCGATTATGTGAAGAACACACCGCAGGATGCGCTTTATTCCTATGATTGCGTTCAGCAGCGCATGCAGTTAATCGAACGTAATGCCGCTTACTCACACCGGTGATGGAATTATTTTTATTGACGGTATTGAATGATTGCTGATGAAGCGAAGTTCAGCTTATTTTGCAAGGAGAACTCTTCTTCATAAATCTGCACAGAGTTAGGATTGAGTGACATGTCTGATAAATCTTTTGTTACAAGAATAGGAAACAAATTATATCTGGATCACAAGCCATTTCGCTTTGCTGGACCCAACATTTATTGGCTCGGTTTAGATGAGAATGTGGACGGCGTCGATTGGCCAACGGAATTTCGTGTGCTTAATGCGCTGGATACAGCCAAGGAAATGGGAGCAACGGTTGTCCGTTCCCATACACTTGGGGCATCACACGGCTGCAGCAAAGCGATTCAACTTGAATTGGGTGTGTTCAATGAAGAGGCTTTGCGTAGAGTCGATTTTGCCATCAAATCAGCAAGTGAGAGAAATTTGCGGCTTATCATCCCTTTTATATGCAATTGGAGTTACTACCATGGAGGAATAGAAACATTCACGAAGTGGAGAGGGTTAGATGATCGGAATGAATTTTACAGGCATAAGGAAGTAATCGCTGACTTTAAAGCATATATTACGGTATTGCTGAATCGAATCAACAGCTATACGGGCATTACCTATAAAGAAGATCCGACTATTCTCGCTTGGGAGCTAGGCAACGAACTGAACGTGGCTCCGGTGGAATGGGTAGAAGAAATCGTAAATTACCTTAAAGAATTAGATGGAAATCATTTGGTTGCTCACGGTAAACAGTTTAAATTGGATAGAGATAAACTTGCAATTCCGAATTTAGATATATTGGATGTGCATTATTATCCTGCAGATGCAGAAGAATTGAAATTGGATGCAGAAGCAGTTCAGGCCGCAGGAAAAGTCTATATTGCGGGAGAATATGGGTGGCCGGATTGCGACCTAGATCGTTTTTTGACGGAAGCCGAGACGAATGAAGCTATATCAGGGACATTATTCTGGTCTCTTTTCGGTCATCACGACAAATGTGGATTTGTTCAGCATTTTGATGGATTTACCGTACATTATCCGGGTAATGGAGTAAATAGTGATGTGATGGGACGTGTGATGCGTATGCGCAGTCACGCTTATGTTATCAGTGGCTGTGAGGTACCGGAGGTGCGGATTCCCGATCCTCTAGATATTGTGGAAGTGAGTAGGTCGATCGCATTTAGAGGAGTAGTAGGCGCAGCCTATTATACCTTGGAAAAGTCGACTAAAGGTGAACAAGGGCCTTGGACCATCGTTTACGACAAGAGGCCTGCAGATCATGATGTGCCTTGGATCGACCCAACAAGAATTCATACACTCCAAACATGGTATCGTGTAAAAGCATATAATCTGTCGGGTGTGGAAGGACAATACTCCCCGGTTTATCGCGCGGAACCGTTCACACCTTAGTCTAATCTCAATGCAATTGTTCCGGCACAGATCCTCCCCTGTACGAATCCACCGAAATCGATTGTTCCACAGTATTGAATTAGTAAATATTTCATCTGAAGCCGGCAGCGTCAGCCGGAATGAGCGGAAAGCTATGTACAGGTATTGCATGTCCAAGTGGGTAACCAATTTGTTGGAAGAAGGATAAATAAACGTATGATTAACTTAAATCTTGATGGAAAATGGAAAATGAAAGAGGTAAATTCGAGTGAATGGCTGGATGCAATCGTACCGGGTTCTGTTTATATGGATTTAATGGAAAATAATAAAATGGATGATCCGTTTTATAGAGATAATGAAGACAGATCACTCCAATTGTGTGAAGTAGATTACGAATATACGTGTGAATTTTTAGTTGAAAAAGAACTGCTGGCGTGCGATAAAGTGTTGCTTTATTTCGAGGGCCTTGACACACTTGCTCGAATAAAGATTAATGGACATTTTGTTAGTGACACAAACAATATGCATCGGATATATGAATTCGATATCAAAGGACTGCTTAAAGAAGGGGAAAATTCAATCCATATTGTATTTTTTTCTTCTGTCCGTTTTATCGCAGAGAAGCAAAAAGTGAACTCCCTTTGGGGTGCATCTGACGCTTTGCAAGGATTTCCGCATATTCGTAAGGCTCACTCCATGTTCGGTTGGGATTGGGGACCGAAGCTGCCCGATGCGGGTATATGGCGTTCGGTGGGCTTGAAAGGCATAAAAACGGTTCGACTTATAGATGTCAACTTTCACCAGCTGCATGAGATAAATGGAGTTACTTTAAATGTTGAGATTCATTTGGAGGCTTACGATTCTGTTCAGCTTCAGATGAATTTAGAGATAACTCCGCCTAATGGGGAAAAGTATTCTTCATATCACCTAATGGAATCCACTGTTTTTAATCAAGTCACTATTCAAATCGAAAATCCAGAGTTGTGGTGGCCAGCTGGGTACGGTAAGCAGCCCCTTTACGAAGTCAAAGTCGTTCTCTCGCAAAATGCGGAAATTATAGATACAAAAAAATATAAGCTTGGGCTTCGAACATTGATAGTGAGAAGAGAAAAGGATCAGTGGGGAGAATCGTTTGCATTTGAAGTGAATAAAATCCCAATTTTCATTCGCGGAGCGAATTATATTCCTGAGGACAACCTATTAAGTAGATGCACGATAGAACGTACCGACCAACTACTTTCCGATTGTATCGAGGCGAATTTTAATAGCGTGCGAATTTGGGGCGGCGGAATTTATCCCAGTGATGACTTTTACGATTTGTGTGATAAATACGGTCTGATTGTTTGGCAGGATTTCATGTTTGCATGTGGCGTTTATGAGTTTACTGAAGAGTTTGCCGAGAATATCAAGCATGAGCTTATTGATAATATAAGACGTTTACGCCATCACGCATCTTTGGCGCTATGGTGTGGCAATAATGAAATGGAAATGGGCTGGGAGTTCTGGGATTTTCCAAAAACTAAACAGGGTCGTGTAGATTATATCAAACAATTTGAGATATGGTTTCCACAAATTTTAAAAAAATACGACCCAGATCGTCTATATTGGCCTAGCTCACCATCTTCGCGCGGAGGCTTTGATCAACCCAATGATGAAAACTGTGGTGATGTTCACTATTGGGCGGTATGGCATGACTTGAAGCCGTTTACGGATTTTAGAAAATTTTATTTTCGCTTCTGTTCTGAGTTTGGTTTTCAATCCTTCCCCAGCCTAAAAACAGTTAACACGTTTACTTTACCGGAGGATCGGAATATTTTTTCCTATGTAATGGAGAAACATCAGAAAAATGGTGCGGCTAATGGAAAGATTCTCTATTATTTGTCCGAAACCTTCAAATATCCTAAGGATTTCGCATCTCTTCTTTACGCTTCGCAAATTCTGCAGGCTGAGGCGATCAGATATGGGGTAGAGCATTGGAGAAGACACCGTGGCCGCTGTATGGGTGCCGTTTATTGGCAATTAAACGATTGTTGGCCAGTAGCTTCATGGGCGAGCATTGACTATTTTGGAAGATGGAAAGCGCTGCATTATGCAGCGAAACGCTTCTACGCACCGATTTTGCTATCTGCTTGCGATGAAGGAACCCAAGTCGATCTCTTTGTAACCAATGATACTTTAGAATCCATTCAAGGAATGATTCATTGGTCACTACGAAATCACAGGGGTCAAGTGTTGAAGCACGGAATGTTAAAAGTGGAAGTGCCCCGACTCGAAGCTATGAATTGTGTATCGTTGGATTTCTCTGATTACTTAACAAGAATTGAAGAGAGAAATACTTATTTGGAATATAACTTCGAAATTGAAGGTGAAGAGGTTGGCGAAGGGACGGTATTGTTTACTAATCCGAAACATTTTGAATGGTTAGACCCTTGCATTGAGATTGAGGTCAACGAACGTTCTGAAGAGTATTTAATAACATTTAGTGCCAAAAATTTTGCCAAATATGTTGGTCTTGATTTGGAACTCGCAGATTGTAAATTCAGCGATAACTACTTCGATCTTTCTGTTGGGAAAACAAAGATTGTTACTGTGAAAAAGCAAAGTCTCTCTTGTCCCATGGAGCTGGAGAAGTTTATAGCCGAGTTGCAAGTGCGTTCAGTTTTCGATATGGCATAAGAGTATGAAATATAATTTGCAATAATGGATGAAGGGGAACCGATTGCGGGTTCCCTTTCATCCATTATTGCTGTCTCTTCAATTATGTTGAAGAGGTATGTAAAAAAGTTTAATTTTTAATACTTGAATCCAATAGTTCCTTGGAAGCATAAGGACCTGTTTGAAGGAGCGTTTTGGATAAATCACAAGTAATTCAATGGATAAAGTGAAAATTTAATAACAATAAAAGACAAGAATCTAGAAATTGTTGACAATAATTGAAATTTGTTGACTATATTTGTCTTTATAAGTATAATTATGTTGAATAAAATCAAATTTAAAATACACGAATTAGCTGCATATGTTGATTTTTTGGCATTAAGGTTTGTAAACGTTTTCAAAATAAAAATTATCATTGGAATTTGGTGCAGATAAAGGAGCAATACGTTTCTAGACAGCGATAATTACATTCATAAAGGGGGTGGTATTGGGGGTGATAAAGGATTTCCGCGTTCTAAAAAATCATTTTAGCATCACGGATGGTGAAAGGGGGAATCAACCGCTTGAAAATTCATTATCAAAAACGTTTTGAAGCCGTTGGAGCAACAAGGTAATGGGTGTTACCAATTTCGTTCTCTGGCGCCGATAGACCAACGGGGTTAGCGGGGCGTTACTAATCAACAATGGAGTCTTGTTCGAATCTATTAAATACAACGAGGAGGAAAAAATATGTCCAAGAAGGTTTATTCGAAATATTTTTCATTATTGATGGTTCTTTCAATGCTCTTCAGCGTTAGTATGTTTATTTCTCCAACAAAAGCATCTGCTGCAACAAATCTTGCATTAGGAAAAGCGGTAACCGTTTCATCTACAGAGTCCGGGAGCAATGTAGCGCAAAATGCAGTGGATGGAAACACCGGTACAAGATGGTCTTCTGCATATGCCGATCCACAGTATATCATAGTGGACCTTGGTTCTGCGCAGTCGGTATCAAGTGTTGTACTGAATTGGGAAGCGGCGTATGCAACACAGTTCCAGATACAAACATCAACAGATAACGTTAATTGGACTACAGTGTATTCCAATTACAGCGGTACTGGTGGAACCAACACAATCAATTTTACTGCAATTAGTGCAAGATATGTCAAGATGTATGGCATTCAAAGGGCAACCGCATACGGATATTCCTTGTATGAATTTGAGGTATATGGAAATCCAGTAAATCTTGCATTAGGAAAAGCGGTAACCGTTTCATCTACAGAGTCCGGGAGCAATGTAGCGCAAAATGCAGTGGATGGAAACACCAGCACAAGATGGTCTTCCGCATGGGCCGATCCGCAGTATATCGTAGTCGACCTTGGTTCCACGCAGTCGGTTTCAAGCGTTGTACTGAAATGGGAAGCGGCATATGCAAGTCAGTTCCAGATACAGACATCAACAGATAACGTTTCTTGGACTACAGTGTATTCCAATTACAGCGGTACTGGTGGAACCAACACAATCAATTTTACTGCAATTAGTGCAAGATATGTCAAGATGTATGGTATTCAAAGGGCAACCGCATACGGATATTCCTTGTATGAATTTGAGGTGTATGGAAGCGGTTCGTCTGGCGGGGCTATAGGTGTGCTTGATTATCTCAAGAGCATTAGCGGAAATCACACTGTAATCGGTATTCACAACAGGGAGCCCAATTCTACGCCTGCTATCCAGACTAACAAGGCTTATAGCATAACCGGCCGTTACCCGGGACTTTGGAGCGGAGACTTCCTGTTCTCATCGGATGATGTCAGCAATCGTTGGACGATGATCAATGAGGCTAAAAATCAATGGCAAAATGGCTCCATCGTTCAGCTCATGCTCCATGTCGTACCTCCGACACAGTCGGAACCAGGTAACTGGGATGGCGGAGTTGTAAGCCATCTAAGCGAATCGCAATGGAATGATCTTATCACAGATGGCGGCTCTCTCAATAGTGCCTGGAAATCCCGGTTAGATAACTATGCGCAATATCTCCAGTATTTGAAGGACAACAATGTAACCGTTCTCTTTAGACCGTTCCACGAAATGAATCAGGGACAATTCTGGTGGGCTGGAAGACCTGGATCTAATGGTACGGCAGCGTTATACCGCTTAACCCATGACTATCTTGTTAATACAAAAGGCTTGACTAACCTGATCTGGGTATGGGATATGCAGGACCTGGATTTGAACTGGAGCACTTATAATCCGGGAAACAACTACTGGGATATATTCGCACTGGATGTTTACAATTCTGACGGCTTTACCACAACCAAATATAACACTGCACTCAGTGTTGCCGGAGGTAAGCCGATAGCTGTCGGTGAATGTGCGACATTGCCGACATCAAGCCAGTTAGCGTCTCAACCAAATTGGACTTTCGTGATGAGTTGGGCAGAATTGACGTTTAGCAACAATACAGATGCTCAGCTTCAAGCCCTATACGGTGCCACTAATGTTATCACAAGGGACGAATTGCCGAAAATTAAATAATTGCTAGTACCGAACAATGCTGGTCATTTATATGACCAGCATTGTTCGAGTGCGCCTAGTGCTGATTCTCTCTGATATTTGGAAGAGCGCGGGATGGTCCTGCATCATTTACTTGGCGGCGATACCAGCATACGCGGCGAACAGAGGCCTTGGTTATTATGCCTGCCGATCGCCGTTAACGAAGTAGGAGAAGATAGCTTCATAAATAATTAGCGTTTTTAACAAATTTCAACTATTATCGCTAGTATACGTTATGAACGAAGTATTATATACGAAATACAACCATCAAATAGAAGCTGGAAAGATTCTAAAACCCGCTAAATAAAAGGGACATCGGAGATTTTAGAAAGATCTTATCATAAAGGTTGAAATTTGTTTAATTTACTCTTATTCTAATATAAGGGATGCAAATTGTTGGAAGGAGGGGGAAATTGGTGAAGAAGATCACTTTACAAATGATCGCGGAAACATTACAAGTTTCCAAAGCGCTGGTCTCCAAGGCATTATCGAATGATCCGGCTGTTAACGAAGGGACAAGAGAGACAATCTGGAAGACGGCCGAAGAAATGGGATACCGAATTAAAAACACTCGGAAGTCAATGCGGGATTCCAGGATGGGGAACATTGCGGTATTGATGCCCAGAGCCTATCTGGATGATATGGAGTATTGGGGGAAAGTCATCCGGGGTATCGACAAAGAATTGGAAAACAACGGATACAGCATGATCCTATCCAGTATTGATATATCGCTTTCTCCGAAGGAAGGACTGCCCACTAGCATCTATGAGAAAAAAGTGGATGGCGCTATTGTGATGGGACATCTTCCGGAAAACTATTTCAATGCACTGGAAACTCGTAAATTTCCTTTTGTCATGGTGGAT
>JAQBPR010000089.1 GCA_028287395.1 Bacilli bacterium | reverse complement strand
TCTGACTTCTTTGTTAAGATCTTTGAAAGAAGAGATGGATCCGTGTAAATGATAAAGTCGAACCCTGCAATTCTTCCATTTTTGCCTCGAATGTGGAGGATTAAAATAAAAATGAGGGGCTCGAATTACATCCCACTCACCGGCGTGTCGAAAAAATTCCATATAAACTCCCGGCTCAAATGTTTGTAGGAGTATTGTCTCTAATAAAAGATCGTAGTTTAGAGTGAATAAATCCACAACATTTTGTCCGTTAATTACAGATATTAGCCATCGGACAAAGCCTGGCAGCTGGGCTTCAATCTGACGAAGCTTAACGTTTCCATTGACGAATTCAACAATTAAAGCTGAAAATAAATAAATTGATTCTCGTACAGATTTTTCTTTTTTATCCCATTCTAAATTATGATTTTCATCATTTTTTCTTCCTTGTTGGATTTCGTTCAAGGTATGGTAAAATGTCTCTACACGGGCTATACACTTCTCAAAGTCGTTCATTTCGCTTTTATCAGATATAAGACCTTCTAGGAGAGACTTGGCTTCAGGATTCACACCAATAAGACGCCTAAGAAACTTATTGCTGATTTCCGACAGCGAAAGGTTTTGAGTAAGAGCCACGGAAAGACCATTGCCTATTAAGACTGCAATTTTGGCCAATTGCGTTCCTCCTCGCTTGCATAAGATATGGGATTCTTTTTCGACAAAAATAACAATCTTCCTGCATCATATGTTGATTGAGTACATATCTAATGTAGACAACCTCCTGTTTGTTGAACAAATCTGCCCTTTAGTGCAGCGCGGCGTGCAAACGAAATAGCGATGGATCGGATCCCACCGCTGTTTGCGCTTTTGCTTACTTTAATATTGTCCTTTAATTACAAAAAACGAGCCCCGGATTGTTCCAGCTAGTTTAGATTTCTGCCTAGCAAACTTAAACTTCACTTCTAACTCCTTTGGTACCTCCATCCCCTCAGAAAGCTTAAAACCAACGGCCCGCTTCTTAGGGCCATCAACCGTATACATGACATTGACCACAAGACCATCCTCATAGAAGACATAGGCCATTTTGATATTTTCCACTTGAAAACGCGACGTTTCCAAAGGTTTGGCCGCAAACTCAATATCACGTTCTTCTTTCAAAATTCGGTTTACATAATCAAGGGTCGCCTGGCTTTCGCTAGCTACTACAACCGTAAATTCATGATTGTATTTGTTCATGAAGTAACGGGCTTCATTAGCACGCAAACCAGCAAGCGCTTCTACTACAGGTGAAGACTCTAAACCAACCGTAGACACATTATTAAAATCAACGATATAGGACATTTCAGTCCCTCCCACTATAAAGTTATGATTACAGGAATGGCTCCTTTTATCTCCTTATTTCCTAACAAAAGGAATCCACAATTCACCAAAAACTAAGCCGTTTCGGTATATGTTGATTCGATTCAATCAAGGTTCAACTACTCAGCCAACACTTTTTCAAGCTGTCCGCACATGTTCATCCAGCCGTATTTTGCGCCTCCGAACGCTTGATCTTTGCTGAAGCCGGTTTGATCAAGATGCAGATGAACAGTTCCGTCTTTATCTACTTGCAATGTCCAGATGATAGTAGTGTTCTCTCCTCCGCTGACCCAGGTATAGGACAAACGGTGCGGTTCGTCCACTTCCAGCACTTCGCAATGGATGATGCCGTCCCAATCACCATACGGTTGCTGACGGAACTGAAAACGATGGCCGACAATCGGTTTGAAATCGTTGTCCATGACCCACTTGGCCAACGTATCCGAATCAGTAAGGGAGGCCCATACTTTATCTATGGAACTGTTAAATTGATAATCCAGTGAAAGATCCTTGCTCATTATTGCTCCTCCATTAATAAATGGTCCAATTTTTGCAGATTGGTTGTCCAGAATTTTTCATAGTACGATAACCAGTCCAGAATTTCTCTCAGCGGCACGGGGTTCAGGCGGTTGCGCGTTTCCCGGCCGACTTTGCGATCGGTTACGATGCCAGCTTCCTTTAAAATCGTCAAATGCTTGGCAACCGCGGTGCGGCCCATTGAAAAATGCACCGTCAGCTGGTTGAGCGGCAGTTCATCCGCGTCCGCCAACAGGCGAATGAGCTTGCGACGGGTCGGATCGGCAACAGCATGGTAAACATCACGCGTTGGTGCGCTTGCGTTCATCATCAGCCTCTCCTCTATATTATAAATGGACACCATATGGTTTCTTGATTATAAGATAATAAATGGTGTCGTGTCAAGTAATCAGGGGACCAAGCAGTATAATGCTACATATAAACTAGACAGTAAAAAAGGAGTTTCTTAGTTGTATGACTGGTCCGAGAAGGAAGTTCAATCCAGAAGAAAAAGCACAGATCGTACTGGAAATTCTCAAGGAAGAAAAATCAGTATCGCAGCTGGCTACAGAGCACGGCATCCATACTAATGTCCTCAATAGGTGGAAAACGGAAGCCATTCAGAACTTATCCCAATTATTCGTAGATGATCGAAAAGGCATCACCAAGATGAAAGCCGACTACGAACGGACGATCGACGATCTC
>JAQBPR010000064.1 GCA_028287395.1 Bacilli bacterium | reverse complement strand
CCAGTTGACTGATGTCGAGCAGGAAATCAACGGGCTCTTAACGTATGACCGCAAGCCGAAAGTACCGTTGGAAGTCATCAAACAAATCAACGAAGGAAAAGCACCTAAAATTTAACTCTGTAATGCTTTCTTAGAATTTAAAATGAGACCGCCGGGGATTGCCCAGCGGTCTTGTCGCGTATAAGGGGGAGCATAAAACAAGAGTCTGATTTTCCGTGTGGCGGTTTGCGATAACCAGTTCAATACACGACGCTTTCGTGCGGACGATTTTCGGTGAAATCCCCTTCGCCGGTCGTTCTCCGGTAGCATAGCCGTTTAAGCCGTTTATCCTTGTAACGACAGCTTTCATTAATTTTTTTGAAAAAAAAGAGCGATTCATAGATAGGGAAATCTACCTAGGAATACAGCCCCATTTGAAAATATTTATTATTATACGTTTACTGGAAGGGTGATAAGCAATTCCAGATTCCGTTTTTTTACTTCTGCGAGAAGTATTTTTATGAACTCTTCATCAAGCTGCATTTTTATTGCATCTTCATATGAAATGATAAGCTCCAAATCGCTCAATGCTTGCATAAACTATCCCCTTTACTCCACGGGTTTTTGAGATTAATTCATGGATGGTTGCTGTAGCTCTTGATTTAGTCTCAAATAAACGTTATCCCAAGAGGCTTTAATAGCGGATGCAGAAGGAAGTTGGATTTGTCCCAAGCTTTCTTTCAAAGCACTATTCAACGCTTGATCAAATAATAAATGCATTTGTTTTTCGCCCACTACACTCACCCCAATTATTCCAAATTTATACTTCTATCATAGGGCTAAAGTGGGGGGTAATTCATCACATATTCAATGCAAAGAATGGCACCCTTTTTACAAAGGCGTGCATTCCAATTATGCATATTTTTAAAAATAAATTAGGCGAGGTGAAACTATTTTGGATATTTTTCGTTTATAACTTTGAAGAGGGTAAATATGTTAATTTAGAGAAGGGGTGGGAGAAGATGGGCGGATTCACGCTCGAGGATAAGCCGAATCAGGCTGAAGGTCCTGATCAAACAAATGAAGTCAAAACCAATCCACTGCTTAAGGTTTTGGGAGTAGTACGATCTTTTCAAGTAGGTGGGCAAAAGCTGGAAGTTCTCAAGGGAATCAGCATGAGCTTGGAAGCAAAGCAAATGGTGATGCTGCGCGGACGTTCAGGTTCAGGTAAAACGACATTGCTCAATATGATCGGGGGTCTGGATCAACCTGATACAGGTGAAATTTATTTTCGCAACGTTCCGTTTCATTTATGGACGGATGAACAACGAACAGAAGTTAGACGGAAGGAAATCGGTTTTATTTTCCAGTCTTATGCACTAATGCCGCTTCTTTCCGCATATGAAAATGTCGAATTAGGCCTACGAATGGCGAATACACCGAGATCGCAATGGAAGGAACGAGTTCATCATTGCCTCGAGCTTGTAGGCTTAAGTAAACGGATGCATCATCGACCTTACGAATTATCCGGAGGAGAACAGCAGCGTGTTGCCATCGCAAAAGCATTTGTACATAAACCAAGCCTGCTCTTAGCGGATGAACCTACTGCAGAGTTAGATTCACAAATGGGCGCTCAAATTATGACTGTATTCCGTTCGATCATTGAATTGGAGCAGGTCACGATATGCATGACAACACACGATCCTACGATTCTGGAGGTAGCAGACCATGTACTTGAAATGGTGGACGGGAAATTTATCTAAGCCGAGAACAATGAGGGCAGCGGCAGCATGTTTGGTTATGGTGACTATTATATTTACCTCAGGCTGTGCGTTACTTCCTAAGGAAAGTGGTGACGAGGCACTTCCTTCGATAAATCCGCCAAAAATCTCGAAAAAACCGGAATATGTCGTAAAAACGGACACGCTTGAAACGAATGTTCGCGGTTCAGGGAAAATAATGGCGACTAAGGAAGAGGAGCTTTTTTTTACACAGGATAATAAGCGCTTAAAAGAAATTTACGTGAAGGCTGGCGATAAAGTAACAAAGGGTCAGTTGATTGCGGAGCTGGATGTAGCTGATATAGAAAACGATCTTAGACAAAAGCAATTGGAAAGTCGTTTGAGTGAGCTGACTATGAAAGAAACTTTACGCAGCAGTGATAAGACTTCAGAACAGATGGAACAGGCCAAGATCACATTTGAACTGCAGCGTCAGAAGCTGGTTGAGTTGGAACAAACGGTGGCCAAAGCTAAACTTGTGGCACCTTACGACGGAACGGTTGCAGCCATATACGTACAAAAGGGAGATACCATCAAAGCATACGACTCAGTGGCCATCATTGCTGATTTATCTCAGCTTACCGTAGCAGTGAATATTACACCGGATGACCTGAAGAAGGTTGCAGTCGGTATGGAATCGACGATTGATTTGAATGGCGCAGGCCAGCTCAAAGGAAAAGTAAAGCAGCTGCCAAACCCTAAGCTGGATAACAACAACACAGGGGATTTGAATGGCGGCGGTAATGGGAATTCGGCAAAAACGAAGGACTCGTTGGCTAATTATTTATTGATTGATCTCGATAAAATACCTGAAAATATTGTCCGCGGAACGGCATTGGGCGCAACCATCGTTATTCAAAGGAAGGAAAATGTCGTTGTCATTCCACCTTCTGTCCTCCGTACCGTTTCGGGACGCAATTATGTGCAGGTCATCGATGAGAATGGAACAAAACGTGAAGTCGACGTGGAGGTCGGCCAGCAGACATCTACGAATGTTGAAATTAAAAATGGCTTAAAGCCAGGCCAGAAAGTCGTAGGTCGATAACGCCTATGCCGATGCTTCGTTTTCTCGTTCGAAAAATGTGGAATACGCGTTTGCTGACATTTAGTACTTTTCTAGGTCTGCTCCTTGCCGTTTCATTTACGATTAGTATTCCGATGTATTCAGACGGGGCTTTGAAACGAGTGGTTGCCAAATCGCTTGAAGCGAAAAGTGACAATATGCCGGCAGGATCGATATTGATGCGTTATCAGGCTGTTGGATCAGACCGTACTGAATTAGCCTCTTTAAATGATGTGGATCAATACATACGAGAACAAATCCCAAAGGATATCCGATATCCTTTTGACACATATGTGAATACAATGTCGATTCGGGGAGCTCAGATTACGCCTGTGGATGCACAGAAGAGCGACGCAAGCAGACGTCGGCAAATGACGCTAACTACAATGAACGGTCTGCCGGAACATACTGAATTGTCCTATGGTCAAATGTATACGGATAACGTAAAGAATGGCGTAGTCGAGGCCGTACTTCTGGAAGAAGCGATGTTTCGCAACGATATTCATATTGGAGATGTCTTCAATTATTCGCTTCCTTCCGGTTCAGCAAAAGCTTCATTGAAAGTGAAGATTGTGGGGGCCTTAAAACCGTTAAAGGACAATGAGCCCTATTGGTTTCAAGGTATGGAACCGATGTTTAACAATCTTATGGTCAGCGACAAGGTGTTTAAGGAAGAGCTTCTTAAACAAGATAAAATCCCGCTTAATTTGTCGAATTGGTATTATGCTTTCGATCTTCGCGAAATTAAAGCGAGCAGTATTTCTGGATTGTCAACGACCTTGGAACGATTGGATATTAATCTATATCAAAAACTGAAGAACACGAAAGTAGACAATTCGTTTTTGGATATGCTCGGTGAATTTAAACAAAAAAGCATTCAATTGCAAATTTTGTTATTTACATTAGCGGCTCCAATGATCGCGATGGTTTTTTATTACATTGTAATGAATGCAAGACAATCTCTGGATCGTCAGCGAACGGATATTGCCGTGATCCGTTCACGGGGGGGGAGTACGAAACAAATTATTTGGATTTATTTATTGGAGGGTCTCGTTCTCGGAGGAGCCGCACTAATAATCGGGCCTTGGATCGGTTGGTTTTTGGCTAAAAGCATTGGTTCCTCAAGTGGATTTTTGACCTTTGTTGATCGCAAATCGGTCCCTGTAGGATTCTCAGCGGAAGCTTTTATGTACGCGATTATAGCGGTTTTAATCGCGATTGGGGCTCAAGTCATTCCTGCTATTATGTATGCTAAGTCTTCTATAGTGAACTATAAACAGCAGCTTGCCAGATCAGACAAAAAACCATTTTGGCAGCGCTGGTATTTGGATGTTCTCCTGATATTGCTTGCAGGATACGGCTGGTATACATTTCAACAAAATCAATTTCTGACAGAGCAAACAGGGTTGACGTCAGATGAGCTTCAAGTCAATTGGCTGTTGTTTTTTGTTCCCGCATTATCCATATTTGCTTTGGGACTATTCTTCTTACGTTTATTTCCTTGGTTACTCCGTTTGCTAGGTTGGTTAGGCAAAAGATTACTGCCTGTTTCCATCTATCTGACCTTAACGCAGCTTTCACGCTCGGCGAAAGCCTATTATCCGTTGATGCTGCTGCTTATTCTGACGCTGGGATTAGGTGTTTATAACGCTTCAGCCGCAAGAACAATCGATTTAAATTCAAATGAACGGATGCTTTATCAATATGGGACAGATGTCATCATGCAGCCCGTTTGGGAAGGGGTAACCGATGATTTGCCAACAGCCCCGCCTAAATCGGATACAGGTAAAGGCACTGGTGGTGGTTCAGGCGGCAGCGGTACAGGACAAGGGACTCAAGGTGGCGGAAATTCCGGACAACAGGAGCCACCGAAAAAAATCCGCTATATTGAACCGCCTTTTGGCGAATTTGAGAAGCTCGATGGCGTTGAACAAGCTGCCAGAGTTTTGCAGACTAAGGGGGATGTCGTAGTATCTGGTCGATCTGTAGGTCAAGGCATGGTGATGGGAATTGACAATACTTCATTTGCCAAAGTGGCCTGGTTTCGTAATGATCTATATCCAGTACATCCGTTTCGTTATTTAAATTTACTTGGCTCTTACGAGCAGGCAGTGATTATATCCACCGCATTTGCGGATAAAAACCAACTGAAGGTCGGAGATTTGCTGACCATCACATTACAGCAGCAGCCGATTGAATTTGTTATCGTCGGGACTTTACCCTATTGGCCGACCGAGTATCCGGATAAAGCGCCATTTTTCATTGCGAATTTAGATTATATTTATGATCAGGTGCCGATGATCCCTTATGATGTTTGGTTGAAAGTAAAAACGGATGCCAAAATCTTGCCGATGAAAGCAGCTCTAGCAAGTAAAAATATTGAACTTGTTTCCACCCAAGACGTTCGCAGTGAGCTTGCCAATCAGAGTAAGAATCCATCTCGCGGCGGCGTGTTCGGTATTTTAAGCTTAGGATTTTTAGTGTCCGTACTGATTTCGATGATAGGTTATATCTTGTATTGGTTTTTCAATTTATCGAGCCGCGTGGTGCAATTTGGTGTTTTACGAGCCATGGGACTGAAGCGTAAACAGCTTACAATTATGTTATTAATGGAGCAGCTGTTGACCGGCGGCCTTTCAATCGCGCTTGGAATTGGTCTAGGTAAGATAGCAAGCTATGTTTTCCTGCCTTTTCTGCAGACGTCCGATAATGTGAAGACACAAGTTCCTCCTTTCCACGTGGTATTTCAAGCGAGGGATACAATTCAGCTCTATTTTATCGTGCTCTTTATGATGGTGACAGGCGCCGGGTTTTTATTCTTCCATGTACGCAGGCTGCGTGTTCATCAAGCGATTAAATTAGGAGAGGAGCGCTAAGCGATGATCCATTGTGAAGGTCTGGTGAAAATATTTAAATCCGACAATGTTGAAGTTGTCGCACTGCAGGGCCTAAACCTCAGCGTTCGGGCAGGAGAGATGATGGCGATCATTGGGAATAGCGGGAGCGGTAAATCGACTTTTCTCAATATTTTGGGTGGATTGGATCGTCCTTCGGCGGGGCAAGTTCGCGTGGGGGAATGGGATTTACTGAAAATAAACGATAAGCAATTAGTAGATTACAAGCGTAAAACAGTAGGGTTCATCTGGCAGAATAACGCGCGTAATCTGCTGCCCTATTTGACAGCGTTGGAAAATGTGGAAATGCCGATGATGCTGGGCGGCAAAGTCGACCGTGACTATGCTAAGCAGCTGCTTGAATGGGTGGGCTTGAAAGAGCGGATGCACAACAAGCTGCAGCAGCTTTCCGGAGGAGAGCAGCAGCGGGTGGCCATAGCCATATCGCTGTCCAATCGCCCCTCATTACTGCTGGCAGATGAGCCAACTGGATCGGTAGACTCGCAAACATCCGATATGATTATGGATATTTTTCGCAAGCTGAATCAGGAAATTGGTGTAACTATTGTGATCGTCACGCATGATTTGGCGCTGGCCGGTAAAGTGGATCGCGTCATTGCGATTCGGGATGGGCTGACCAGCACCGAATTTATTAAAAGAAATCCGAATTTGGATGATTCGAGCAGCTTATATATCCCGACGGGTTCGTTGGAAGATGAGCATGAGGAATATGTTGTGCTGGATAGAGTAGGACGGCTTCAAGTGCCTAAGCAATACTTGGATGCGCTGCAGATTTCCGGTAAGGCATCCATGGAATTCGATGGCGAGAAAATATTGATTCGCCCGCCCAAGAACGATAAATAAAACATTATACCTTTAGGAGGAATACAAAAAGATGAAAAAAGTTGCCTTTGCAATCATTACTGTTTTAATGATGATCCCCATTCTATCCGCATGTACGAAAGGAGCAGCTGTGAATGATAAAACGGAGCATGTTTTAAGAATTGCTTCCAGCTATGGGATCGATGAGGAATATTTCCGTCAGCAATATACGGAGCTTTTTGAATATGCCAATGAGAAAATCAAGGTTGAAATTATCCCTACAATGGACAACAACATGCGTTATGGCAATTTTAACGGCAATGATCCCAATGCAGCACAGCCGAAGGATCCGTTAGATAAGCTGACCGAGCTGATGGAGGGCAGTAATCCTCCCGATGTAGTCATTCTCGGCTTCGAACAATTGAGTACGTTGGTAAGTAAAAATTTACTGGCGCCGCTTGATCCGCAAATAAAGAAGTACAAATTCGATACGACAGACATTGTTCCTTTAGTGCTCGATACGCTTAAGAATGTGAGTCAGGACGGCAAGCTGTATGCACTTTCGCCAACCTTTAATTCCTCTGCATTGATTTATAATAAACAAATGTTTGCTGACGCAGGCGTTGAACCCCCGAAGGACAATATGACCTGGGATGAAGTATTTGATCTGGGCAGGCGGGTTGCTAAAGGGGAGGGAAAAGACCGCAAATACGGATTCTCTTTTTCTCCGCAATCGCAAGGAGATTTGTACTACAGCATCCAGCCTTATATTACACCGCTGCAGCTTCGTACGTTTGACGAACAAGGCGAGAAAATGGTGGTGGATAATGATAAATGGGAAAAGGTTTTAACAACGATGCTGCAATTACAGAAGGATCAAGTCATTCCGCCTAAACAAGATATGTCCAATATGAATGGCAAAATGGCTGTTCGCGAGGGTGATGTTCAAAATCCGTTCGCTTATGACGATTTCATGTCAGGGCGCGTTGCGATGACCCTGATGGATTACGGCCAGTTATCGCAGATTATCAATGCGAATAAGAACGCGGACAATATTAAAGGCTATACGAAAATTGATTGGGATGTCGTCACGACGCCAAGTCATCCTGAAGCGCCTGGAGTAGTGGCAAATGTGGGCTTAAACAATTTAATGGCGATCAACGCCAAATCGACAAATCTCGCAGATGCTTGGAAGTTCATTGAATTCTCTAATAGCGAGAAATGGGCGCAGCTAAAATCGCATAGCAACTATCAGATCGTTTCCCGTAAAAAGTACATTAAACCTAAAGAAGGCGCTGACTTCCACGTGGAAGCATTCTATAACGTCAAAGGAACTCCGCAAACGAACGATTCCAAGTTATACCGAGAGAAACCGAGTATTGGTATGGTAAGTGATATTGGCCGCACAGAGTTCCAG
>JAQBPR010000062.1 GCA_028287395.1 Bacilli bacterium | reverse complement strand
ATACATTAAGGGATAAAAACTATTTGGAAGACTTGTGGAAAACAGGGAGAGCTCCATGGAAAAATTGTGAATAGTAAACGGCGATTTTTTGCTAGGCAAAAAATTTCTCATTACAGGTCATACCGGATTTAAGGGCTCATGGCTTAGTCTGTGGCTCAATAAGCTAGGGGCTCATGTAATTGGCTATGCTCTACAGCCTCCAACCCATCCTTCCTTATTTGAAATCGCCAACTTAGCTTCTGATGTTCATTCTATTATTGGGGATATTAGAAATGCGGAAGCGTTAAATAAAGCGCTTAGCGACAATAAACCAGATATCGTTTTCCACATGGCAGCACAGCCATTAGTCAGAGAATCTTATCTCACCCCGGTGGAGACGTATTCAACTAATGTGATGGGTATAGTAAATCTTTTCGAAGCGGTAAGGCAAAGTGTCAGTGTGAAAGCTGTAATTAATATAACGACGGATAAATGCTATGATAATAAAGAGTGGGTTTGGGGATATCGTGAAAACGAGCCTTTAGGTGGTTTAGATCCTTATTCAAGCAGCAAAGCATGCTCGGAATTAGTGACACAAGCCTATAGGCATTCTTTTTTTTCAAGTGACAATAACGGGGTCGCGGTAGCATCTGCCAGAGCAGGTAATGTTATTGGCGGTGGAGATTGGGCCGTCGATCGTCTTGTTCCGGATTGTATCCATGCGTTATTACAAGGCGAAAGCATTCGCATTCGTAATCCATTCTCGATTAGACCTTGGCAGCATGTTCTTGAACCGTTAAGCGGCTATATTGTTCTAGCCCAGCAATTATATGAGAATGGGATGAAATATGCCGAAAGCTGGAATTTTGGGCCGGACGAAAAGGATGCTAAGCCTGTTCAATGGATTGTAGAAGCGCTATGCGCAAAGTGGGGTAATGGACAAGGCTATTCGCTTGATCAAGGGGATCATCCCCATGAGGCCCGATATTTAAAGCTGGATTGTTCAAAGGCCAAGAATGAGCTTCACTGGCACCCCCAATGGGATTTAGCAACGGCGCTCGATAAAATTATCGAATGGACGAAAGTTTATCAAGCCCAAGGTGATATTCGCGGCGTTTGTATGGAGCAGATTTCCGCTTATGAGTACGCATCACATCGATAGGAATGAGGTTTCCCATTTGAAGAGAATACTTGTGACTGGGGCAACAGGCTTTGTCGGAGCAAATGTAGTGAAAGCTTTGAGCTTGAAAAAGGATACAGAGCTTTATGTAACTGCTAGACGAACCTCCGATTTCAGACGATTAGCTGACGTGATGCCACAAATAAAAGAGGTTTGTTATATTCAATTAGAGGATCGCGAGCAAGTTTTTGCGCTTCTAGAGCGTGTGAAGCCCGAGATTGTTTATCATATTGCTACATATGGCGGTTTCCCTAACCAAACCGATCAGATACAGATTCTTCAAACCAATTTATTAGCGACTACACACCTTCTGGATGCTGCTATTCAATATGGGGCAACCAGCTTTATTAATACAGGGAGTTCTTCGGAATATGGCATTAAGAGTACTCCGATGAAAGAAACGGATCTTTGTGAGCCTGTCAATTTTTATGGAATTACGAAGCTTGCGGCGACAAATTATTGCACCATGCAAGGGAAGAACAGTCTGACCAAAGTATGTACGCTTAGATTGTTTTCGCCCTATGGGGAGCTTGAAGATCCAACAAGACTTTATGCGAGTATTGTAAATTCACTTTTGAAAAATGAAAGACCTAAATTATCACGTCCCCATTCGGTAAGAGATTTTATTGAAATTGAAAAGGTTGTTCAAGTGTATGAGCAAATTGTTGATGCCAATTTTCAATCTGGTGATGTGATTAATGTTGGTTCAGGCAAGCAGCAAACGATCCAAGAGTTTTACAACTTAATCGCCAAGAAAATGGACAAAGCAGATATTGAACCCATTTGGGGTGAGGCGCCTCCCAGAGCCAATGAACCCGAAATGTGGGAAGCAGACATTACTAAGCTTAAATCATTGCTGCCCAATTTATAAAAAATGAGGGATTTGAATGGAAAACACGAATATTCGCAAATCGATTCTCCATATGGTTCATTATTCCAAGTCGTCTCATGTTGGGACCTGTTTGTCTATTGTGGATATTCTTTATGTTTTATACTACAAAGTCATGCATATTTCCCCGACAAATCCTATGATGGCAGATCGTGATAAATTTATTTTAAGCAAAGGCCACGGTGGGGCAGCTCTCTATGCGACTCTTGCGGAGAAGGGTTATTTTCCAAAGAAATACTTAGATCAATATTATATTGATGGCGGGATCCTGCCGGGTCATCTGGATATGGAAGCCGTACCCGGTGTTGAGGCTTCAGCCGGTTCATTAGGTCATGGTTTATCTATTGGCATAGGGATGGCAATTGCTAATCAGTTGGATCAGATGAAAGGGCATATTTATGTATTAGTCGGTGACGGCGAATGTAATGAAGGATCGATTTGGGAAGCGGCCATGTTGGCTTCTACATTACAGCTTAAAAATCTAACTGTGATCATTGATTATAATAAGCTGCAAAGCTTTGGCAGGACGAACGAGGTCATTAATCAAGAAAATATGTCAGAGCGATGGAAATGCTTTGGCTGGGATGCTATCGATGTGGATGGTCATGATATACATGCACTGGAAGAAGCATTCAAACTACCGTCTAGCGGGCCGCGAGCGATCATTGCCCATACTGTAAAAGGCAAGGGGGTTTCTTATATGGAGGACAAGCTGGAGTGGCATTACAAGTCGCCTAATGACCAAGAGCTTGAAATGGCCTTAAGGGAATTGGGTGAAGTATGAGGAATACATTTATCCAAACATTGGTCGAGGAAGCGAAGTCGAATGAGAACATTTATGTAATCACCCCTGACATGGGTTTTTCCGTGCTTGAGAAATTTAGCGAGCTCTTTCCAAACCGCCTTTTGAATGTGGGAATTGCGGAGCAGAATGCAGTTGGTGTTGCCGCAGGACTCGCTTTGTCGGGTAAAATTGTCTATGTTTACAGCATTATTCCTTTTGTTACCATGCGCTGCTTCGAGCAGGTACGTGTGGATGTTGCTTATATGAATACCAATGTCAGACTTGTTGGCGTGGGCGCAGGACTATCCTATGGACCCGCGGGCGCGACACACCACTCGATTGAAGATATCGCCATTATGCGGAATTTGCCTAATATGACGGTATGCTGTCCGGGTGACCCGATTGAAGTAAGGGAAATTGTTCGGCAAAGTATAGCCTATAAAGGCCCAATGTACATTCGTCTCGGTAAAAATGGCGAACCCAACATACACAATGAAGATCAACTTATCGAAATTGGACAAGCGGTCAAAGTAACCGATGGCGATGATCTGATTATCATAACGACAAGTAATATGCTTGAAGAGGGCAAGAACATTGCGGAAGTTTTACAGGCAACAGGCAAATCAGCCATGTTAATTAGTATGCATACGATAAAACCTTTTGATCGTACGAGAGTGCTAGCTTTGATCAAAATGGGCATACCTATAGTGACGTTGGAAGAACATAGTATAATCGGCGGATTAGGCAGTGCTGTAGCTGAAGTCATTGCAGAGAGTGGACAGGCTGTTCACTTTAAACGTATCGGAATAAAGGATATCTTTTGTCATGAGGTAGGCAGTCAACAGTACCTGCGAAAAAAATTAATTAATGCTCTTAAAGAAGTTACCGATTTCATGATATAATTTGGTAAATACGCTCGTAAGAGAAGAGGTACTTATGAAATTGATCAGCATTGTTACGCCCTGCTACAATGAAGAGGCAAATGTGAATGAAGTCTATAATCAGGTAAAGGCAGTGTTCGAGCAGCTGGGGACTTACCAGTATGAGCACATTTTTATTGATAACGCATCCAAAGACAATACATTAATGCTATTAAAGGAAATCGCTAGCGAAGATTATAATGTGAAAATTATCGCAAACTCGCGAAACTTTGGCCATATTCGCTCACCCTATCATGCCTTGTTGCAAGCTAGTGGAGATGCGGTCATTTTGTTGGTGGCCGATTTGCAAGATCCGCCTAAAATGATTATTGATTTTCTGACCAAATGGGAAGAAGGCTTTAAAGTTGTATTGGGCGTGAAAACGGAAAGCGAAGAGTCCTTCCTGATGTTTTCGATTCGCAAAATGTACTACAATTTTATCAATCGGGTTTCTGAAATTGAGCTTACGAAGAATAATACGGGCTTCGGTTTGTATGATAAACAAATCATTGAAATTTTACGGGATATCGATGACCCCTATCCATATTTCCGTGGTTTGATCTCTGACATAGGTTTTCCCAGCTTTAAAATCGAATATGTTCAACCTGCGAGAAAACGCGGAATTACGAAAAATAATTTTTACACTTTATACGATATAGCGATGCTGGGGATCACCAATCATTCGAAAATCCCTTTGCGGC
>JAQBPR010000059.1 GCA_028287395.1 Bacilli bacterium | reverse complement strand
ATTTCATTTTTTTTCTGATTTTCCGCTTCTTATATTACTGCTGAGCCGTATCATAATTTGTGCAATTTGTGCATCTTTCAGTTTACAAGGCACTTCAGATCATGTAACATTGAATTAATGTAAAGATTCAAACGATTGCACTCTCTTGGAGGTAACTATGACTGTCACTATTAAGGATGTAGCTAAAAAAGCGGGAGTTTCCCCTTCAACTGTCTCTCGTGTTTTATCCAATAACCCAAGAATAAGTCGTAAAACAAGCCGGATTGTCAAAGAAATTATGGATGAAATGGGCTACCATACCAATGTAATGGCTCGCAGCCTAGTGTCCAATAAGACGTTCACGATCGGGATGATTTTACCCAGACCAGCAGAAGAACTTTTTCAAAACCACTTTTTCGCGGAAATTATTAGAGGTATTACAACTCAAGCCTCACGAAATGGGTTTGATGTGTTAATGACGACAGGAAATACGGAACAAGACGAGATCCAGGCTGTAACCCGCCTATCAAAAGGACGCAGAGTAGATGGCATTATTTTGCTGCAGTCTCGTAAAAATGATCCTTTAATCACCTTCCTCCAAAAAGAAAAATTTCCTTTTGTGCTTATTGGTCATTATGCGGAAGATGAGCAAGTACACTGTGTGGACAACGATAATATCCAAGCTGCCTATGATGCAACCTTGCATCTAATTTCACAGGGGCACGAACGAATCGGGTTCGTCAGTGGACCACCGTATTTAACCGTTTCACAGGATCGCTTGACAGGTTACCAGAAAGCACTTGTCGACCATGGTCTGCGCATGCAGCCAGAATGGATTGTTGAAGGTGAGTTTTTACAAGAAAGCGGTTATCGGGCTATGTCGTTTTTTATGAGCCTGCATGAAAGACCGACGGCACTTGTCGTTATCGACGATATAGTAACCTTTGGTATACTGCGTGGATTAAACGAACTGGGCTACAGTGTACCAGATGATTTAAGCTTAATTAGCTTTAATAACATCTCTTTGGCCGAGTTATCTTCTCCTCCCCTAAGCAGTATCGATATCGGAATTTATCAATTAGGCTATATGGCATCGCAAATGTTAATTCGGATCATTCAAGGAGATATCCCGCAGCAAACACGCATGATTGTGCCTCATCGCCTGATGATTCGCCAATCGTCCCTTTATCCAAAAATTAAACGGAGTTGAATTTTATTATGATACAATACTTAGACACAAAGCCTTACCTCATCGACGCTATAATCGGGAACTCGCGATTTCTTGCATCACTGCTTCATACCGGACGCATGGTGCGCTTATGGTGGCCGCATGTTGATCTTCCCCAGCATATAGATACGGTCCGCAGCGGTATTCGTATGTCTGGAACAAATGAAAATACGACATGGTTTGATGAAAGTGAAAACGGTTGGCAGCATAAATCGCAATATGTGCATCAAACCAACATTTTCACAGTACGTGCGCAATCACCCAACTACCCCATCATGGTGAAGTCATCTCACTTTGCAGTTCCGGCGGAAGATATTTTAGTTTTGGATTATCAATTTACAAATACCAGTACATCCCCGGTTTCTTTTCAATTCGTCTTTTTTACGTCCTTTATGGCAACCGAAAATCCGTTTTATCACACGACGCAATTCGATGAATCGAACGATTCAATGATGCATTTCCGCAACAATTACTATTTTTTGGCCTCAAGCGCAAACGTATGCGCAAAGTTTCAAGCTTGCCACGCCTGGGACAATGCCCAAAATGGCACACTTAATGGTAATTTAATTCAAATGGCTCCCGACGGAGCGATGGAATGGACTTTCACTGATATCGCTCCCGGCGAAACAATACAAATGCCTGTTTACATCTGTGCTGGACACAACATGGAATCCGCCGTCAACTCCTTGAAAAAAGCAAAAAGCCGCACTGCCTCAGAGTGGATCAATACTACGGCAGACTATTGGCAGCAATTTTTGCAATCAGCATCCCCGTGTCCGATAGATCAACCGGAAATCAATGAGCTGTACCAACGTTCATTGCTTACAATGAAGTTAATGACGGATGAACGAACCGGCAGCATTATTGCCGCCCCTGAATTCGACGAACGCTTTTCCCTCTGCGGCGGCTACGCTTACTGTTGGGGCAGGGATGCCGCTTTCATCACCACGGCATTGGACAAAGCAGGTCTTTCACATTTGTCTACACGTTTTTACGAATGGACTTTAACTGCACAGCATAAGGACGGTTCCTGGCAGCAAAGGCACTACCACGATGGCAGCCTAGCGCCTTCGTGGGGCTTGCAGATCGATGAAGGCGCTTCGATTATTTGGGGCATGTTCCAGCATTACGAGGCTTTACCTGTTGTACAAAAAGATGGATTTCTTAAGCTCATCTGGGAAGCAGTAAAGCTTGGTGCAAGCTTCCTCACAAGCTGGATTGACGAAGAAACGGGTCTGCCTCTGCCGAGCATGGATCTTTGGGAGGAACGGGAAGCCGAACACACCTATTCCTCCGCAGCCGTTTATGGGGGTTTGATTGCTGCAGCTGCTTTTGCCGAACAGATGCAAGAAACTGCGTTAAGCGCAAATTGGCGGAAAGCAGCCAACCGGATATCTGAAAGTATTCGCACCTTATGTTGGAATGAAGCTAACGGTGTTTTTTATCGCGGCGTCAAATTGACGGTAACGGAGCGTGAATACCAGCGTGCAGTGGCTTCAGGGCTTCCGATCACATCCAGTACTAGCAGTAAAGGATATGCAAAGTATTTGCTGCGATACGATCCAGTCATAGATGTAAGCTTACTTGGTTGCTCGATGCCCTTTGCCGTAATTCCACCCAACCATCCTCAAGCTGTAAGCACCGCTGATGCTATTCAGCGCGAGCTTACTGTACCCGGCATTGGCGGAATCAAGCGCTATGAAAATGACACTTATATTGGTGGTAATCCCTGGATTCTTACAACCTTATGGCTTGCACAGTATCGTGCGTCCAACAAACAATTTGCTGATGCGAGAGATCTGCTTGACTGGGCCGTAGCGCACCAAACCCCTTTCGGACTACTTCCCGAACAGATTGACAGGAATACGGGCGATACTGCCTGGGTTGTCCCCTTGACTTGGTCCCATGCTATGTTTATTTTAACCGTGCACCTTATTGCGGAAGGCGAATCATAAAAGGCGTTGAAATTAAAGCGGGAGCAGACGAATGTCATTATTCGTACTGCCCCTTATGCATTTTGTTTAAAATTTTGAATTATTCACTTTTGTTGTCTACACCTATATGGCTCGCAGGTGGCACTTCAAATGGAAACTTCGAGTTATCTACTGAATCGTAGAAATCATTATTCTTTTTATAAAAAAATCGTTCTACTCCTGTTCCCCAGAACCAGTTTTCTTTCCCGATAATATATTGAGCGACTAGTAAAATTACTTGATTTCCAATTATTAAGTAACTCTTTTGGGAGTCTTTTAATTCTGCTTTATTTACTTTCAAATAAATCGATTTCCCCAATTCAATAGGTGAACCATCCGAAGGTGATGTTCCTATAATGTACTTTTCTGCTTTTAGTTTAATGCCTATAAGTATGTTCCCAGACATATCTAATTCTTCAACTGTTCCCAAGATTAAATTAGCTCTTGAGATTACTTCCCAATGAGTAGCTTCTATCTCCGTAAGCGAAACTTGTTCTCCTGAGATTGCATCGATTTCGACAATCATTTTATTACCTGCTGGATAAATTGCAGTAACATCCCAAACAGTTATTATTTTCTTTATATTATTGCTTTCCACTTCTTTATTCTCAATCATTTTTGCGTCCCATTTTATATCTGCATTTGGGTCTAACTTTTTGGCAACATCAAGAGCATCATCCTGACTAATATATTTTTTGATGGGTGTGCTAGTTGCAGTTTGTGTTAGTTGTTTTATAGATGCAATAGTGGTATTAACCGATGATTCATTCTTAGAACAAGCACTCAAAAGTATTACAGAACTAATTATACAAATAAAGATTAAACTCATTCTCTCCAACATTAATAACCTCCTCATAGCAATATAGACACTATATTTCTATAAAGGTTTCATTCCCTCATGTGAAACCTCTGTTTTTCACGCTGTAAGGCGCTTATACAGAACTTGTCGTACTTTTCCGTTAGATCAACAAGGAAAGAGCTTTCCACACGGGAAAGCTCTCCTCTTACAATATGTTAGAACGGAATATTCATAGCGGTCTGGATGTTTTGCAGATCGAGCTGAATTTGCTCGTTGACATTGTAAGGGTGGTATAAACCTCGCTGCATCATGTAGCTCGAGATCTTCTCGTGGGTGGCGATCGCTTCGTCGAGTTGTTGGGTTAAAACAGCCTTGATCTCCGGTGTGGCGCATTCGGTGACGGCCATAGCGTAATTGCGGACGCCGCTCTTGGCGTTTATCAGGAAGTCCATCGCAATGACTTCATCCGTCATCGTGTTCAGCCCCATGATATGTTCCAGAATTGGGTTCATGCTCTCATCTCCTATACCATGGCTTTGGATAGCAGCGCGCCAAGCTCCTGCAGCTGCCGCGTGGATATCTCAACGTCTTCTTGCAGAATTTGCTTCAGCTCCAGGTCCGAAACCAAAGCTTGCATTGTTTTGGATTTCGTCATGCAGACCGTTTTGAAGGCGGCCATTTCATGAACCTCAAGCGTCTCGTGTAAGGCGTATGTCGAATTCATATGGATTTTTCCTCCCGTTTCAAATCACAACTTACGGCTTCAGAACAACTTTGATGCAATTGTCCGTCTTCGTGTCGAATATTTCATATCCATGTTTCGCTTCGCTAAGCGGGATCACGTGCGTCACAACATCACCCGGATTGACTTTGCCCGTCGTAATCAGCTCGTACATATAAGGCATATAGTGAATAACGGGAGCCTGTCCGGAGCGAATGTTGACGTTGCGCTGCATGATGTCGCCCAGCGGGAACCCGTTATAGCGCCCACCGTATACGCCCGTGATTTGGATCGTTCCGCCTTTGCGGACAGCCTGCGAAGCAATGACTACCGCACTCATCGTTCCGCCTTGCAGCTTCAAGCCGCTTGCGAGGAACTCCAGATCGCTCATCTTGCCGTCCATCCCTACCGCATCAATAACAACATCGGCGCCGCCCTTAGTCATTTCCTTCAGATGGATGCCGATATTTGGTTCCGACTCGAAATTCACAATTTCCACGTTATTCGTACGTTTCGCATGCTTTAGGCGGTAATCGACGTAATCGACAGCGATGACTCGCTTCGCGCCTTTCAGCCAACAAAACTTCTGCGCCAGCAGCCCGACAGGACCGCAGCCTAGCACAATAACCGTATCCCCGTCCTTCACGCCGGCGTTGTCGACGCTCCAGAAAGCAGTCGTCATCGCATCGGCAATTAAGCACAGCTTCTCATCCGGCTCTTCACAGCTTTCGGGAATCTTGAAGTGGGTGAAATTCGCGAAGGGCACGCGCAAATATTCTGCCTGTCCGCCAGGATAGCCGCCGGTCGTTCCGGAATAGCCGAAATAAGCGCCCATATCTCCGTTATCATTCGAGTTGTCGCATTGGCTTTCCAAGTGACTTTTGCAGTAAAAGCACTCGCCGCAGGCGATGTTGAACGGGATGATTACCCGGTCGCCCTTCTTTAGCTTGGTTACGCTGGGGCCCACCTCTTCCACGATACCCATAGGCTCATGCCCGATGACATAATTCTCCTGCAGGTTGGGGATCATCCCGTGAATGAGGTGTAGGTCAGAGCCGCATATGGCAGTACTTGTCATCCTCACGATCATATCGTCGGGCTTTTCGATCTTCGGATCAGTCACCTCTTTGACGACAACATTCTTAATACCCTGATACGTTACGGCTTTCATACTTTGCTTCCCCCAATGTGTTCATCTGGCGTCCGATCGAACATGCCTTTGCGCGACGTATCGTCCGGGAATAGATTCATTTGCCCTATCATGACCGTATTTTTCGCCGAGAGTTGATCCAATTGGTACTGTTCACTTAGCTCGTATGGATGGAACCATTTCTTATTGATCATGAGGTTGGAAATTTCTTGATGCAATGCTAGGCCTTGGTGGAGATTGTTCTTCAGGAGCGCTCTTGCCTCCGGGGAAGCCGTTTCCGTCAGGGCAATCGCCGTATTTCTTACTCCCTCTTTAGCACGAATGAGGAAGTCCATGGCAAATGTCATATCCGCCATTTCTGGCATATTTAACGCGTTAATCGGGTCTAAATAATCATTATTCATTTTATTCTCACCTTCAGTTTAATATGGGAGTGGGACGACTTTGTGGGACCGGCACTTGGAAAGGGGCTCTCGCATAGACGGCTTGCAGTTCGATGATGGCTTGGATGGATTGCTCCACGTCTTTCTGCATTAAAGCTTTGAGATCTTGGTCAAAAACGAGACCTTGCATTAGTTTCGACTTGGCCAGGCAGAGCGTTTTAAAGTTAAGCGCTTCGTGAAGCTCCATCGATTCATGCGGCGCTAATGTTTGATGATTCGTCACAAAACAATCACCTCCTATTTGATTTACTACTTTATCATTTACTAACATTTATGACTTATGCAAAAATAAGAAAAACCTAGCGAAAAATCACCGCTAGGTCCTTTTATGTTGA
>JAQBPR010000038.1 GCA_028287395.1 Bacilli bacterium | reverse complement strand
CCCATCACGCGAAACAGTAATATTATCTGCTTGGTCTATACTTCTCCACTTGATGACTGAATCATATTCATCGGCCTTCAAACCATTTACATTGACAATGATATCCCCTTTTTTCAAGCCCTGTTCTGCAGCAGTGCTTCTGGGGTCGAAATGGCTGACAACCCAGTGATTATCCTTTTTTTCCAAATTAGCGCCACTAATAGGATAAGTAAACATAATGTAAAAAAACCACAATTGAATGCTTATGAATGCAACTAGCAAAGATTTTATTGCATACTTGTTTTTCATCGCCAAATCCCCTTCTTAAGCATTATTTTATATTATATAATTCATTATAAAAACTGTATGTATTGAAAGTGAGGTGATAACAATGCCAGCAGTTATAACATGGTCACCCAATTTACATGCCCTAGTAAGAAATTTCAAAAAATTTGGCATAGACAATATTGAAAACGTTTCCAATAAAACCCAATTCACCCTGTCAACACCAGAGGCAAATGCCATTGCTCGTTTGCTTACGTTTAAAGAAGAAAAACTACCCCGCGAATATTGGAGTGGGTAGAATTTGCAACTATCAAAAACAAAAAAATAGACTGCATAATTAGATCTCTAATCTAATTATACAGTCTATTTTAATTTTTGTAGAGCATATTAATTATTACCAAACCACGATTTCGTCGTCGAGGCTAGTAATCTGCGATAACCTTTAAATTCGTCGTAAATCTTCAAGGTATAATCTCTTGATCTACTGATGGAATTTATAAAATCGATTCCGCTAGTTTGGCTTGAAAAAGTGTACTGAAAGCTTTGCGAACCACTGCCCGTTGTCAATCCGGAAGCTGTTCCGGCAGGTTGATCCAAGGCGAATATGTTTTCATATTTATGCGCAGAAGAATCTGTGATTTCAACGACTAATTTGTGTACGTTAGTAGCTGCATCCGGTGAAGGGTTGGTATTCTTCGCAAGGGTATAATCAAATTTGAAGCTAAATCCCGATGACGATACATCACTTGTTTTGGCATTCGTTAACCCCATCGTATACGGTTGAATGATCAAGTTATCCAACGATGAATTACTTGTGGTTACAGCATCCGGCAATTTCATATCCGCCACGCGGTAGTATCCGTCGTTGCTTGAGCTGCTAGCGCTGCTTGTGCTGTCACTAGTGGTCACTGGTGCACTGGATGACTGCACTGCCAGCCCAAGCATCAAGTCGAGGTTCTCGACTTTCAATCCTTTTGGCAATTCGCTCCACACAGCAAGCACCGCTTTGCCGCTCGGACTAATCTTCTGCGTCACATCAGATACCGTCGCAGGAAAATATAGATCATCCTGTGTCTTCAAATAACCAGCTAGCTTGCTCGCTGTTGTATATCGTTTCTCCATATTCTTCATTTCGATTTCCAAGTAATATAAATCATTGGTTGTTCCAGAGTACGTAAGCACATTTGTAATTTTCACTTCGGATGATTTCCCGATGTTCTGCAATTTATAGCTTTCGCCTTTCGCTACGATCGGAAGGGTTAACAGGTCTGCGTTATCATTAAATTCCGCAATCGTTGTAATATTCTTATCCGCTGCCTTTTCCTCTAGGATCAGTCTTAAATCTTTAAACTGCGAGGTATAGGGAACTTTACTCATTAAGATATAACTCGCAGAGGAGCTGGCTGGAAGTGAAATAATATTATCCATTTTAATAAGCGATGCCTCTACTTTGATGTTGCCGTCTAATAAGAAATAACCTTGAATGTCAGGCAGCGAAACAGAGGATGCCCCTTTGTTGCCTAAGGAAATTTCTGCGGAAAGAATGTCTTGATCATCCCACGGTAATCGTTGAATGGTATTTAACATCGCTGAATAGGTTCCGTTCTTATCTATAAACGGATATTCCGCTCCAATCGAAACATCCTGTGCCGAAGATTTAGGAACTTTATAAGAAGCAATCGGATAGCTGAAGCTGCTGTCTGTTCCTGCAGCAGCAGGCTGAATCAATTTCAGCTCCAGATTATCTGTACTTACTGCAATAGGAATGCTGACCGAAAGCTGAATCTCTTTACTTTCCTTTGGATTCAAGCTAATATCCTTCAACTCCGGAGCAGCCATCGGATAGGTCAAGCCTTCTTTATTCGTCACAGTAAACAGATAATTGGGGAGCACTACTGCCTTCGTTCCATTGTTGCTGAATGAAAAGAAAATGTTCGTTAAGTAATTGGTTTCTGTTTTGCTAATGGAAGCTCTGACGATGCCTGTATTCACCGGTGTACTCGAAATTTCAATTTTTCTTGTAGCCGCCGTAACAGAATCATCTGTCGTTGATTGCGGAAGCAGATAGGCCGCCACTGGCAAACTCAGCTTTAACGTCGCATCTTCTTTGGTAATGACAAGCTTCCAATCCTTCGGATCGACCGATTTAGGAATGGTTACATTCATTTGCAGTTCTTTTTTTATCCTGGGGGCAATGGTTAATTCTGCAGCACCCGCTGTATCTACTGGATAAACAATGCCTTCAGAAGTATATACAGCGTACGTGTAAGCAGGCAGTTTAGTGCTTTTCAGACCTATATTCTCCATGGAATAATAAAGAGTTACCGCATAATTATCTTCATTCTGGTTCATTTCTACGCGGCTTACAGCCGTTTTTAAAGAGGTCCCAGGAACGGAAATAATCTGTTTGGATTGGATTGGCGTAACATCTGAATAGGTTTCTGGAATCGCAATGTCACCGAGCTTCTTTTCATAATTAACCGCTGAAAAATCCCATTGAATAAAACTAAATCGTAAATCCTTCAAATTGGTCGTTAAATTCACCTTGGCATAAAAATGAAAATCGACACTGCTATGAGCAGGCACACGATTCTTATCCTTATCATCCGGAAGCAGGTTCAGGGTGAATTGCGCCCCTGCGCTGTTGTTCAAACGCAGCCAATAGTCAATGAACTGCAATTCTTTGTCATCGCCATTCTTGACCGTTACGACAAATGTAACCGTCTTATCTTCATCTCCCGGCAAAATGGCCAATTGCTTTAGTTCGAAAAAACTTTGGTTATTGATTGCAACCGAGCCAATGGGGTTAGTATTTGCTATCGTTTCCACTTCAGCTGCGGGTGCAGGCACAGCTACTGCTGTGCCATCGTCTGCATGAATGGGAATACCCACGGAAAAAGTAAGGATCATAACTAAAGCAAAGCTGATCAATCGCTTATAATAAAGCTGATTCATGTTGAATTTGCCTCCTCCGAATCGATTTAACCTGCAACGCCGCTGTTTTGTATCATAGGTTGATCTATTTGGCCTTTGGGATTTTCTTTAATCTTCTGAAGCATCGCATCCCCTTTGGTCTGCCAGTCCTTCAAGGCTTCTTTTACCGTTTTCTTACTATCGAGTACATCCTGGAACTCTGTGCGGCCAATATCACTTACCATACCAATACTCGGTTTCTCTCGGTATAACTTGGAATCGTTCGTTTGCGGAGTTCCTTTGACGTTATAGAATGCTTCCACGTGGAAGTCAGCGCCT
>JAQBPR010000028.1 GCA_028287395.1 Bacilli bacterium | reverse complement strand
CAATCCGCGTTATTTTAGCGAATGGTTCGTGAAACAAATGGGGATGACACCAGGTGAATATAGAAATCGGAAATCCAGTTGACTTCAAAGTGACTGGATTTTTTTATGTAGGGTTAAACAGTGTGGAAATTCGGAAGAAAAGATAGCATTACCTCATTATGTGAAGAAATGATTTCGCTTACAATTTAGGAATAGAGAGCAACGACATCGAAATCGGAGGATAGGAAATGAGCACAACACCATCATTTGAAGCAAAAGGCATCGTGAAAAATTTCGGTCGAATTCAAGCGCTCAGAGGTATTGATTTTTCTATCTATCCTGGGGAAGTCATTGGTTTGCTTGGCGATAATGGTGCAGGCAAATCAACATTGATCAAAATATTCTCCGGCGCTCTCGCACACGACGAAGGTGAATTGTTTTTAGATGGTTCACCTTGCATTTTTGAATCATCACAGCAAGCACGGGATTCAGGTATTGAAACCGTGTATCAAGATTTAGCTCTTGCGATGGACCTGGACATTGAAGCGAACTTATTCCTCGGTCGTGAAATTTTCAAAGAGGGCTTTTTTGGTAGATTTGGCTTTTTGGACAAATCAGCGATGTATCAAGAAGTAGAGGATTTATTCGCCAAGTTAAATATTCGGGTTCAATCCCTTAAATCGAAAATTTCTGATTTATCAGGTGGACAAAGACAAGCCGTTGCAGTAGCGCGAGCGGTTAAGTGGGGAACCAAGCTTGTCATCATGGATGAACCTACGGCTGCTTTGGGAGTAGAGCAATCGGCTATGGTGCTCGAATTGATTCGACAGGTGCGAAGTAAAGGGATTCCGGTTATTTTTATTAGTCATACCCTGCCTTTCATATTTGACGTATGTGACCGGGTCGTTATCCTTCGTTTAGGCGAAGTTGTGGCCAATTTAGACGTAAAAAGCTCCAATGTAAATGAGGTTGTGCAATTTATTACCGGATCGATATCTTCTTCTGGGCATATTTCGCGGCTTCAGCAGTTGACTCCGAAATCATAATCGGGAGGATGAGGAAATTGGCTACGAAGCAAGTGCAGCAGGATGGACTGAGAACGCGTATTAGATTATTCACCGCAGATATAGGTGACTTTTGGATTTTTGGGGTATTACTTTTCTTAATCTTGATTTTCACCTTGATTAATCCGGTTTTCTTTTCACTCGCTAATTGGGTCAACACATCTACATTTATGACGGATACACTCCTATTGGGATTGGCAGAAACAGTCGTTATCCTAACGGCGGGAATTGATCTTTCCGTAGGCGCCAATATGGGGTTTTCCAGCATTGTATTTGCACTTATTCTACAATATGGGATGGAATCTGGAATGAGTCTTTGGCTTTCGCTGCCGCTTGGAATTGCCGGGGGGTTAGCAACAGGCGTTTTAGTTGGGCTCGTAAATGGTTTTATCATCACACGCTGGAGAATCACCCCCTTTATTGCAACGCTTGGGATGTTAGGTGTGTGCACAGGTCTTACTTTTATTGTTTCTCAAGGCACAAGTGTGACTAACCTTCCTGATCAAATAGGGATTATTGGGAACCAAGTTTATTTTGACGTCATTGGTTTTTCTGTATTAGTTACAATGCTTACCGTTGGCGTGATCTATCTGCTCCTGACCAAAACCAGATTTGGCCGCCATACTTATGCGATTGGCAGTAATATTGAATCGGCTAAACGTGCAGGCATTAATGTAAATCGTCATTTGACCAAGATCTATGTTTTATCCGGTTTTTTGTCAGCGCTTGCAGGCATTATCATCGTCATGCGTTTTGTCAATGGATCTCCTTTAACGGGTTCCCACACCGAATTAAACGCCATTGCGGCGGTCGTTATCGGGGGGACGAGTCTTTTCGGAGGCAGAGGAAGTATTTGGGGAACTGTAATTGGCGCAGGAATTATCGCCGTTATGTTAACGGGACTGGTTTTGGCCCATGTTCAGGTCTATTGGCAAATTGTATCCGTCGGAGCGATTATTGTCTTGGCTGTGTATATGGATCAATTACGTGGTAAGAGCGGGCGCTAACAGCGTTCTTCTTATAAAAAACAAAATGTGGAGGTTGTAACATGAAAAAGGGATTCGTTTTATTATTAACGCTTATCTTCGTTTTAACAGCAGCGGCGGGCTGCAGCAGCACGAAAACCGCATCAAAAGATGAGGTCAAAGCTACCACAGCGGCTACAACTGCTCCTGCAGCAACGGCGGAGCCAGTTAAAGAGAAAAAGAAACCTCGGATCGCTTATGTTGCAGGGATTACAACAGACGCTTTTTATATCTCGATGAAATTTGGCGCTGAGGAAGTTGCAAATAAACTAGGCGTAGATCTTATATGGACTGGAGCCCCTGAGTGGGACTATGTTAAACAAACGCCTATTTTTGAAAGTCTTATTGCAGAGAAAGTTGATGCGATTATCATTGCACCGAATGATGCAAAAGCAATGAATGCTCCACTTAAAAAAGCGATGGATGCGGGAATTCCTGTATTTACTGTAGACACGAATGTTTCGGATGAGAGTGCTTATGTGGCTAATGTAACAGCTGATAATGCGGAAGGCGGAAAGCTTGGTGCAGATACAATTGCTAAGCTAATTGGCAATAAAGGAAAGGTATTGGTGATGGGACCGAAACCAGGGATTTCAACAACTGATGCTCGTCAAGCAGGATTTCTAGAGGCGATAAAAGCCTATCCAGATATTAAAGTTGTTGCAACAGAATATTGTGATGATCAAGCTACAATTGCCGCGAAAAAAACACAAGATGTTTTATTAGCGAATCCTGATTTAGCAGCTGTTTTTGCAACGAATGTGGTTTCTGGCGCAGGGGTAGGGCAAGGGTTAAAAGTGAAAGGATCGAAAGCAAAAATAGTTTCCTATGATGCGGGTCCAGAGCAAGTAAAAGGGTTAAAAAATGGAGAAATGCAAGCAATCATCTCGCAAAAACCACTTGAAGAAGCTCGTGTTGCACTCCAAATGGCATATGATTACCTAAATGGTAAGAAAGATGTGAAGAAATCGACGGTATTGGATAACGTTTCGGTTACCTCTGAAAATGTAGATACGCCAGAGGTTCAACAATGGCTCTATCGCACGAAGTAAATCTACTTCATTTGGATTCTGCTCACTACGATAAATGACTGTACTTTGCCAACCATTTGATCTGGGTTTGGAGGGTGGAGGTCATTCCAAGGATGCTGCAGGCTCACCAGCCTCTATGAACAATTGCTCGAAGTTGGAAGGGTACAACCTATTTAATAGTCTTGCTGGTTGTACTCCTACGATTCGAAAGCCATGTGGAATATTGCGCGGGAATAACAATAGCATTCCTGCAACGGCATGGATCAGTCGACCGTCCAGGATAAATTCGGCTTCCCCTTCCAAAACATAAAAAACTTCATCTTCATTGTGGTGAATGTGGTAGGGGGTTGCCTTGCCTACGGGTATAAGTAGTTCGGCGCTCAGTTTATTTTTTTATAGAGTGAAAAACTTTTTCAGAAGAAATAAAGACTATTCCTCCGCATATTCAGATACCCCCATATTAATGGAAAATTTTCTTATAAACTATTCGATCCATCGAAGCACTTTTTCAGGATTTGCGACTTCCCTTCCGTAATAATGCCTGGATCGATAATTATGAACCACTCTACATGCTTCAGCCATACGATCCATTATAATTTTTTGGGAAATTTCTTTTGCTGGCCAATAGAGGATGTTCATGAAGTATGATTCCCCCTCTTCATCTTTTCGTTCGTATTGAATATGATTCGCTTTTAGAAAGCCATTTCTCATATAAAAAGCCATTCTTTTTTCTGTATCTACATCTTCAATATCTGGCGGTTCTGCTTCTAGCAGAATCATTTTATCTTTTGCTTTAAAGCGATTAAGAATGCCGGTTCCTATTCCCTTTCCTCTGCAGGTTGAGGTGACTAAAATATAATCAATAAATATAAATTCAGGAAATTCAGCATACAGCACGATATAATCCTCTGTTTCCTCTTTGTGATATACATCTTTGTCCTCAATTAAATCATTCAGATGCTCCTTTTTCTTCATTTCTTGCTCTGGAAAATAATGATTTAACTTATCATACCAGCTCATAGCTGCCCTCCAATGATCTTTTATGCAATCATTCAATTAAGAATAATTTCTCCTACTTTAACTAAAATTATTAAGAAACCTGTGGAACAAATGAAAATCAACAAGCTATATGCAGACGTGAAAATTAACATAGGAGGTATAGTTGTAATGACATTCCAAAAGACCGTATCCATACTTAGTGTTCCCTTCGATTTGGGTGCCGGACGTAAAGGAGTTCATTTAGGTCCTAACGCCATTATTCAAGCAGGTTTAAAGCATCGTATAGCTAGTCTTGGGATCGATTATATCCTAGAGGAAGAAATTGCCTCACCCGTATCCACTAAAAGCGGTACAAGCCATCATTTGAAAAATTTAGAGGAAGTTGTCGAGTTAAATATTAAGCTGGCCGCGCAGGTTGCAAGCATTGTGGAAAAAGGCAACTTCCCGCTTATACTGGGTGGCGATCACAGCATTGCCATTGGAACCCTTTCAGGTTTGGCACAGCACTATAAAAACTTAGGTGTTATCTGGTTCGATGCCCATTCCGATTTAAACACAGAGGATACAAGTCCCTCAGGAAATATCCATGGCATGTCGCTTGCAGTTGGTCTTGGCATGGGGCACCCACTATTGACTCAGATCCATTCGACTGGATTCAAAATAAAACCCGAGCATGTCGTTATCATTGGAGCAAGACATCTTGACACCGGCGAAAAAGAATACATTAACACTTCTGGAGTGACATGCTTTACAATGCACGATATTGACCGTATGGGCATGGGACAAGTGATTGAAAAGGCACTCGATATCTTAAGCAGTACTACAGATGGTATTCATCTGAGTTTCGATGTAGATAGTCTCGATCCTCTGGAGGCACCCGGTACGGGTACTCCAGTTAAAGGTGGAGTTAGTTACCGAGAGGCTCACTTTGCTCTTGAACTGCTGCATGAATCAGGCCTGATTACATCAGCGGAATTTGTAGAAGTCAATCCTACGCTGGATTCAGATAACAAAACAGCAAAACTTGCAGTTGAATTTGTTGCCTCCTTGCTCGGGAAGCAAATTTTATAATGTTCCGCAAGGTTTAAATTTAGGAGGAATCTGCATGCTATTGAGTCACTTACTTATTTAGTGGTTAAGTATTTAAGGGAAATTGATTAGGAGGGAAGTTCATTATGAAAGAAACAGCAATTATTTATTGTGAAGGCAATTTTGGTACGATGGATGGAAAGACGGCAAACGGGCTGGTTAGAAATTCGAAAAAATACCAGATTGTCGGCGTGGTTGACAGTACAAAGGCTGGTATCGATGCAGGTGAATATATTGATGGACAAAAGAACGGAATTCCGGTATTTTCAAGCCTTGTTCATGCTATTAAATCCTTGACCAAAGTACCGGACTATTTTATTTATGGAATTGCTCCGGCGGATGCTTTTTTGAAAGAAGACGAAAGGGCCGTCATTTTCGAAGCGATGGAGCAAGGAATGAATATTGTCAATCCTTTGCAGCAATTTTTCAATGATGATGAGAACTTTGTTAAGTCTGCTGCTGAAAACCATGTTCAAATGCTTGACATCAGAAAACCGCCTGAGAAAAAGGATATGGGCATTTTTTCCGGACAAATTTTCAACGTTCCAACACCGATTGTTGCAGTGCTCGGTACGGATGGTGCGATTGGCAAAAGAACAACATCGGTTTTACTGGTAAAGGCGCTAATTGATCGAGGGTTTAACGCTGTTTTCGTGACAACAGGACAAACGGGACTTATTCAAGGAGCGAAATACGGCGTTGCCATTGATGCAATTCCGTTTCAGTTTATGATTGGTGAAATTGAAAAAGAGGTTGTCAAAGCTTACGAAAATGAGCACCCTGACATCATCGTTATTGAAGGACAAGGTGCGATAAGCCATCCGGCATATATTAGCTCCTGCGGCATCATTAGGGGAGCGCGGCCTGGAGCGATCATCGTCCAGCATGCCCCAAAACGGGAAAATCTGGGCGATTTCGACTTTATGAAAATGCCGAAGCTGGAAGATGAAATTGAACTTATCGAAATGTTTTCGAAGTCAAAGGTCATCGCCATTACGATTAACCACGAGAATATGACGGATAAAGAGATTGACGCTGCTGTTGCCGAATATGAACGACAATTCAAGATTCCGGCGACGGACGTCCTTAAGCATGGTTGTGACAAGCTAATCGCAAGCATTGTGGAAAAATATCCGCAATTGAGCAAGAAAGCGAAGCAGGTAACTGTAGTATGATCCGGCCTGTTACACCTAGAATCGAGATCGATCTTGCGAAAATTGCACATAATGCAAGCGAACTGAAAGATTTATACAATTCTAAAGGCATCGGAATCATGGGAGTAACCAAGGTTGTTTGCGGCAGTTATGCGGTCGCAGAGGTTCTGGTTAACAATGGCATTCATACACTCGCTGATTCTAAGATACAAAATTTGAAGAGCTTGCGCGAAGCAGGTATCAAAGCACGGCTGGTTTTGCTAAGAACGCCGGCTTTAAGCGAAATGGACATGGTCATTCAATATGCTGATATCAGCATGAATACGGAGCTGTCTGTCATCAAAAGCCTTTCAGCAGCTGCGACAAAATACGATATCCTACATAAAGTCATCCTGATGATTGAATTAGGAGATTTACGTGAAGGAATTATGCCCGACGATATTGAGGAATTCATTCGGGAAATATTAGGACTTCCGGGAATTGAGATCGTTGGTATTGGAGCAAGCTTTGCATGTTTTGGAGGGGTCAAACCGAGCGAGCAAAATATGCGGCAGCTATCGTTGCTTTCAACCATAATTGAAAACCAGTTTTCGCTGTCCCTTTCTTTTGTTTCGGGGGGAAATTCAGCTAATTACGATTGGTTTACAGCTGCTGAAAGCACTGGCAACATCAATAATGTAAGATTAGGCGAATCGATATATTTGGGCTGCGAGCCTCTTGAAAGAAAGCCAATTCCAGGGTTATATACGGATGCGTTTACATTCGTCGCTGAAGTAATTGAAGCGAAAATAAAGCCATCCGAGCCTTATGGGGAACTAGGCCAGGACGCTTTCGGAAATCGCCCCCGATTTCAAAATCGCGGACTGATGCGACGCGGCATCCTTGGCGTTGGTTCCCAGGATGTGCTCGTAACCGGATTGCTGCCCGAAGCAGACATTGACATTCTTGGGTCCAGCAGCGATCATACCATTCTTGATTTAAAAAAGACCGATTTGAAGGTAGGGGACGAGGTAAGATTCTCTCTCAACTATGGGGCTTTGCTTTCTGCTATGACTTCCCCCTACGTATTCAAGCAATACATCAGCTTACAGTAAACCGTTATGCCGGCAGGGGTAATGGGCTAAGTGGGGGATGTTCAATAAGCCAATTGCGGAGGCGTCTATTAGGTGCCTCTTTTTTGGTTGTGGTGCAAAGAATTTAACCATGATAAAATAGACTGATATGCAATACAACTGGCGTGCTTACCTTCCAATGCCCAACAAAAATCAAACATAATCGAGGGAAGAACCTTATGAACAAGCACCCTTATACAGAAAAGAGATCTGCCCGGATCATCATCGCTTTTGTGACTGCTGTGATCGGTGGCATTGCATTCATGCTCCTGCATTTACCTATTCCCTGGTTGCTGGGACCTATGATTGCCGTCCTAATCGGTTCCAATGTGTTGAAAGGACACTATGATTGGCCCGGACAGGTCAGAAACGCGGGTATGATCATCGTTGGCTACACGATCGGGTTATCGATGACAATCGCAGCTTTGCGAGAGATGTTGCATCAACTGCCTACCATGCTAATGCTGACAGTTCTCCTCTTGCTCCTATGCGCCTGCATCGCTTTCATCGTATCCAAGCTATCGGGAATCGATTATAAGACTGTGCTGATGGGAAGCGTACCAGGGGGACTGACGCAGGTCATCATTTTGGCAGAGGAAACCGAGGGTATCAACATCACGGTCGTTACCGTCATTCAGGTCATTCGACTAATGATGATCATCGTGTGTGTTCCACTGCTGATATTTAGTCCGATTCTCGGGCAACGGCACGAGGGCAATGTAGTTACCCAAGTGATGTCAGTCGTCCATGTCAATTGGATCAGTTTGTTTCCGAACCTAATAATTTTTATTGCGGTTTGTATCGTGTGCGCGATAGCTGGAAACAAAATCAAATTTCCAACCGCTTTTTTATTGGGACCTGCTATCGGTACTGCGATCCTCCAAATATCTGGATTGCATGGTCCGGCGCTTCCATCCATATTGATTAACGCTTCGCAGTTAATGATTGGCACTTATGTGGGTTTGCTGCTGAAGCCGGATAAATTAACCCGAAGGTTTCGAACGATATCCTTAGCGGTTGTGAGCGGAATTGTGCTAATTATAGGCGCGTTGGGATTAAGTCTACTGCTGACCAAACTCCAACCCGTATCAATGTCGACTGCCTTATTAAGCCTCGCTCCTGGGGGTATGGATCAGATGGGCATTATCGCCCATGAGGTAAACGCGAATCTTTCCATGGTAGCCGGGTATCAATTGTTTCGAACATTTTTCATTTTTTTCGCAGTACCTCCATTGTTTAGAATGATTATGAAATATGATTTAAAAAGGCGGAAAACGGCGACTATACATGAAAAACGGGTGGGATAGACTAACTAAAATTGTGAGGATTAGGAGAGGATTGAAGCCCGTTAAGCCGTTTTTAAAGGCTGGATGAATCGCAAATCATTGGCCAAAAGCCCCATATCGAAGGTGTTGCGTACGTTAAGCTGTTGGTGGCTAAGCATGATTTGGATCCTATACTACATGAGCAATATATCGATAAAATTTTGATGAGGTTCGTTAATCCACATTTACCCGATGAGGTTACCCGGGTGGGGCGATCACCCATTCGCAAGCTATCGCCAAATGATCGTTTAACGGGACCGGCCATGCAGGCTTACCAATACGATATCGAGCCCAATCATTTGGCTAAAGCAATCGCTGCTGCCTTCCAATTCGATTATGCGCTTGATCCTGAAGCAGTAGAGATACAGGCTTACATTAAGGAGTCCGGCATTAAATCAGCGATTGACCGATATACGGGGATCGCCCAAGAGCATCCGCTGAATAATAAGATCATGCAATTTAGCGAAGAGCTTAATGAAACTAAGGTTTCCAAAGGAAGTGATTAACATGTCTGTACGAATATCAGGTATTGCCGCTTCTCCCGGTATAGCCATTGCCAAAGCTCATGTGATGAAAGTAATGGAATGGAATGTTGAGAAAAAAACCATTTCTAATATAGAGGAAGAAATTGCTCGTTTTGAGCAAGCGCTGCGTGATGCGGAAACGGATTTGCAGAAGCTAAGAGCTAAAACGGCAGCAGAATTAGGCGATTTAAAGGCGGAAATTTTCGAGGCGCATCTGTCTATTTTGAAGGATCCTGAATTAATCAGTAATGTTAAAGATCAAATTCGCGCAGATCAGATTAATGCTGAAAGTGCGTTAACCGATGTGTCGCAGATGTTTATTACGCTGCTAGAGGAAATGGACGATGAACGGCTCAGAGAACGCGCAACCGATTTACGGGATATCACTAAACGTGTCATGCAGTATTTAGCAGGGAAAGAACCCGGTGTACATGAGAATTATACAGAGGAAGTCATTATTGTCGCTAATGATTTAACGCCATCCGATACTGCGGAGCTGAATCTTCGGTATGTGAAGGGTTTTGTCACTGATATTGGCAGCCGAACATCGCATTCTTCTATTCTCGCCAGATCTATGGAAATTCCAGCGGTGGTGGGAACAAAGGACGTTTCACAGCGGATTGAACTCAATAGCTTACTAATCTTAGATGGATTTAAAGGTGAGCTCATCATCGACCCATCGGTAGAGGAATTAGCTCAATATAAGCAGCTAAAGCAAGAACATGTTGTCCAAAAAGCCGAATGGGCTAAATTTGTTAATCTGCCAACGCAAACCAAGGATGGATCCTCCATTGAATTGGCAGCAAACATGGGCCGAATCGAAGATGTAAAGGGAGCGCTTGAAAACGGTGCAGAAGGAATCGGGCTTTTTCGGACAGAATGTATCTTTATGGATCGTAAAAGCATGCCGACGGAGGAAGAGCAGTTCAAGATTTACAAGTATGTGCTTGAAAAAATGAATCCAAAAGGAGTCATTATTCGCACGCTCGACATCGGTGGCGATAAGCAGCTGCCTTATTTGAATTTGCCGGCCGAAATGAATCCTTTTTTAGGGGTAAGAGCCATCAGGTTATGCCTGAACCAACCGGAATTATTCAGAACGCAGTTGCGAGCGTTATTGCGTGCAAGCGTGTATGGCCAGCTGAAAATAATGTTTCCGATGATAGCGGTTTTGAGCGAGCTTCGGCAAGCCAAGCAAATTTTGAACGAAGAAAGAGAAGCATTGCTGCAAAGGAGTGTTCCCGTCTCAAGCAATATCGAGCTGGGCATCATGATTGAAATTCCTGCTGCTGCAATCATGGCAGATCAATTTGCCAAGGAAGTCGATTTCTTTAGCATCGGAACAAACGACTTGATTCAATATACCATGGCAGCAGATCGCATGAATGAAAGAGTCGCATACTTATATCAGCCCTATCACCCTGCTATTCTGCGCCTGATTCACATGGTTGTTAAGGCGGCTGATCAAGAAGGGAAATGGGTTGGAATGTGCGGTGAAATGGCAGGAGATCGAGTAGCAGTTCCGATTTTACTTGGCATGGGTCTCAAAGAATTAAGCATGAGCGCCGCAGCCATACCCTCAACCAGAGCGCTGCTCAGCAAAATTTCATTCCAAGATTGCACTAGCGTTATAGCCGAAATTTTGAACCTCGAAACGGAAGAAGA
>JAQBPR010000022.1 GCA_028287395.1 Bacilli bacterium | reverse complement strand
GAACTTACCTTAGGGTCCGGCGATTATCGTTTTACTTATTATACAAGGACGAGTCGCGTTTGTTTAGAAATATCGATCGGGGTTCTGGTGCAACCTAAACGTCCATGTCCGGCGCACGGAAGAAGTCCACCTGCCTGTTAGAGGCATCTGGATTTCTTAGTCATTTTTCTTTTCCTGATAATATTCCTGCCTTTCTCGCCTTAGTCACAGGCCTTGCTTACTTAGACTCAAACCGGTAAACTTCCGGAATCTCCTTCACTTTATCGCCCGACCCCCAGGATTTAAGCAGATCGGACATGAAATCCTGCCACTTCAAATTAGCTGGGTGCTGGGAAAGTGCCGCCATAGCTTTTGCAAAATCCTCAACTTCCATATAGGCAAAAAGAGTGCCCTCATGGAAAAAGATATGGTATCGCTTGATGCCGACTGCGGCAAATTGAGCTTCAAGCTCGGGATCGACCTGCTTATGTCTCGTGCGGTACTCCGCCTCGTTAGCTGGATCGATTTGCAGAACGAATGATACATGCTCCATAGTTAACTCCCTCTCGATTTTAAATGAATTATAATGTGACTTGAGCCATATTAAGTAAAATGCCGACTTTTTGGAATAAGCCGCTGTTATGTCCAATCGATATAGCGCAATGATGACACATCGGGATGCAATTATAAATTGCATGACTATATAATATCATCAAGTATTTACATATGTCATTAAAACCCCAGAAGATGCGCTATTTTTCGTAAGCTTAATCGAATGCCAAACCTTGTTATCAAATGGATCTCTTGAGTGCTTCACGTTCAGAATAAGTGTTCCTTAGCCGCCAACTCGCTGAGTGAGGTTAGCATGGATACAGCATACATTGCCTGAACGTGCGTCTGGAAAAAGATCGTCTGATTGAACATACCATAAAGTGCTCTTGCATTGTGCAACACTTCACAAGTCCATTTACCACCTTATGCAACGCGAAACAGTGCTGTTTAAGGTAGTGTCAAAAGGTGTACAATATGCAACAACATCCATTTTGTCGAATTAGACAAGTATTCAAAATGGAGGTCGTGTTATGGCTATCATTCTATAATATTTACCGCATTAAAATTTGTAGAGCTAACGGGCGAATAGTGTATTTTTTTGGGTTTTAATAACATATGTAATTACTTGATGATAATATTATAGAAATACAAAATGCTTTATTAGGGTGGAGAACATAATGTCGCTATTATTAGAAAGCTATCTTAGGTATCAGCATTTAGTTTATTCCAACCTTTCACTTTAACATAAGCGTCTTGCCCACTTATTGCCTCATTAACCTTAAGCGATATACCAAACTGATGCTTGTTCATACCAGTGAGTGCTGCAAATTGTTCGATTCTATAAGACAACTCAGTGCCGAAGTTGTTTAGATACTTAAGCGATTAGCTGCTGAAGGCATGACCATTCTCTTGATATCATCTGATATTGTAGAGCTTATTGCGCTTTCTCACAGGAATCTTGTGCTTCGTGAAGGGATGAAGGTAGGGGAAGTTTCCAGAGCGGATCCTATTCTCGTTTGTGTTTTTTGCGATATTCCCCCGGAGACAAACCGACCGCTTTTTTAAACGTCTTGTTGAAAAAACTTAAATCCTCAAATCCAATTTGCTGTCCTATGTTCAAAATTTTGTCCTCACTTTTAGCCAACAATTCTTTTGCCACTTTAATGCGGATTTGGTTGCGAAACTCGACAAACGTTTGTCCCACCTGCTGTTTGAATTTAGTAGAGAAGGAGGATTGGCTCATTCCACAGAGCTGGCACACCTGGGTTAAGGACAGCGGGCGGGCATGGTACATTTCAATGAATTCGCAAATGTGGCGAATGATTTCTTCCTCGCTGCCTAAGGTGCTCATCGGCTTATGAATTCTGCGCTCATAACAGCGGCTTAAGAAAATGAATATTTCAATGAGTAGTGTCTTGATCACGATACGGTAGCCTAATTCCTTTGTTTGATGTTCCTTCACCAACCTGTCCAAACGAAATAGCATTTCGATATGTTCTTGTGGTTCCAAGTTGAGATGAGACTGGAAATCAACATATTTTCTCAGAAATGGTTCGACAAAGAAAAAGTCGACGAAGGGGGTTACTTTAAACAGGGTTTCCAATTCCGCGGACAAAATGACAGGCTGCAAAATGACATTATAAACAAGGAGATTGGTTTCTCCAGATTGATAGGAATGTTCTATATTGGGCTCGATCACCAGGACATCCCCTGCCGTTACGGGGTAACTGACTCCGCGGTACTCATGCTCGCCGTCACCTTCAGCGACATAAGCCAATTCGATAAATTCATGTGAATGAGGTTCTGTGAACTCATGCTTCTGGAAAGGATAAATGGTGGCGTTGAAGGGGAAATCCGAACTTTCCAACCACTCTTTATCTGTATAAAGACTCAATCGATTTCGCCTCCCTTTGTAAAATCAACCAAGTCGTTTGTAAGATCAACCAAGATATTATGAAAGCCTTTTCTTATACTTATTTTATCACATTATACATTCGGAAGTGAGTGAAAAAATTTTGTCAATCCAATTTGAGATCGAAAAATTTGAATCAGATGTTCTGCAAAATCACATGGGGAATTATTGGATGCGGGTTTCCGAGCAAATTCATTTGGTCAATCGCTTTACCTTCCTTGAATGGATTTCCGCCCGGGTTATTGCAGGTTGGGTACCGGCAGCAACCGAACTGGAATGGAAAAGCGAGATGACCTACTTCATGTGGCAGAACATGTCGTTTGCGGAAAAGCTGCGAAATCGAAAAGACGAGCTTTCCGGCAACTCCAAGGTATTAATTCCTTCGGAGAAACTTCAAAGTTTCATTCAGGACATTTCTCGCGCTGGTGGGTTCTTCCCCTTTTTGGCAGGATGGTTCCTGGAAGTTACCAAAGAATCGATCCAAGCGATTGAACGTTATATGGAAGCCCTTGATCCGATTTTTGACGCGCCGACCATAGAGATGTTGAATGATTTTCTGCCAAAAAAACGCAGTCAGGTGAAATGGGCAAAGGAAATTGTTCATGATGCGGTAAAAGATAAAGAAGTCCTGATCAGCGTAGAACTATGGAGAAATTATGTAAAGCAATATATAAAGCATTTGGGCGGTATCGATGAGCGCGAGGTATCTGCAACCGTTGAACCAGTTTGTCCTGTTAAGGAACCTTATGGACCCGCACCGAAGAAGCGTTCGAGACCGCAGTGGCTTAAAGTAAGCGATAACTTTGATCCGCCTACGGAGGTAGGCGATAATTTGAAAATTTTTATGTGGCATTATATGACGGAAATTCAAGTAGTGGATCCGATGTGCTATATCTTCTATGGTTTGGACGACATGCCCTTTGAGTTTTTCTGCGATTTCTCCAGGCATATTTGGGATGAAACCCGCCATCATCGCATGGGTGTAAGAAGACTTCAGCAAATGGGCTTTAACCCTAAGGATTTCCCTATTCCTTACGGAGAGGATGCAATTGAAGAACTGGAGAGCTACTATGCGGAACTGACCATGGTAGGAGAAACCTGTTCCTTCTCAAGAAAGAAGAAATCGATGGACTCGTATTACAAGCAGGGTGATATTCTTTCCGGCATGACAGCCGAAATTGATATTGTGGACGAACGTTCCCATGTGAGATTCGGCAAGAAGTGGATACCGGTCATTTATCAGCAAAAATTTGGCGATCAGCGCAGTCTTGAAGAAATCATCCGCAGCATTATGGAACGTTGGATGGATCAGGATGAATCCGGCTTAGGGAGGCTGCAGGGCAATCCGGAACTCAGTAAATTGACTTCGGATGAACGGAAAAGCATTACGCATTTCGCATTCTGCGGTAAAATCGAATTTAAAAATTTGAATTTTGACAAGCTGTAAATTGAATTAGTCAGAGGTGGAGGATTGTCCTTGAGATATCGAATATATGGCAAAACCGGTTGGAACGTGTCGGAAATCGGATTTGGAGCATGGGGATTGGGCGGGGACTGGGGGCCGGTGGACGACGATCATTCCATTCAAACGCTGTTGTCCGCATGGGACAGGGGAATTAATTTTGTGGATACGGCACAAATGTATGGCAAAGGCCACTCCGAGGAAGTCATCGGTCAGGCATTAAAGCAGTGGAGAGGCGACCATATCTATATCGCAACCAAGGTTCAACCCGTGGAATGGCCGCATCCTGGTGACGGAAATCCGACGCTAGAGGGACGTTATCCACGGAAATACGTGCGCGAACAATGCGAAGCCAGCATAAGTAGATTGGGGATAGAAGCAATCGACGTCTATCAACTTCATGGTTGGTTTCCGCGCGGTGTCGAACAAACGGAATGGCATACTATCTTAGATGAACTGAAGCAGGAAGGGAAAATTCGTTCGATTGGCATCTCGATTCGCGATTACAGGCCGGAAGACGGGATTGCCATTGCACAAACGGGAATGGTGGAGACACAGCAGGTTGTTTATAATATTTTCGAGCAGCGTCCATCCGATCGCTTGTTCCCTGTTTGTGGAGAGAACGGAGTAGCCGTACTGGCGCGTGTCCCTTTTGATGAAGGTGCTTTGGTCGGTACCTGGACCAAAGATACCTACAATAGTTGGGCCTCTTATGATTTTCGCAGACAGTATTTTAAGGGAGAACGATACAATCGGACATTAGAAAAGGTGGAGCAAATCAATAATACTGTAAAGCGCCTGACAGGCGATCGTTATTCTGGCTTGGCTGAGGTGGCGCTTCGTTTCTGCTTGTCCAATCCTTATGTGAGCTGTGTGATTCCGGGAATTAAGAGCCTGAAACAGCTTGAAAGCAACATGCAAGCATCCGACGGGGAGCCATTGCCGGACGAACTGCTTCAGGAGCTTAAGGCATTTAACTGGCCGCGCAATTATCATAATCCGGACGCAAAGGTGGATCCCGAATGAGCGACTTTCAGAGATTGCATAAACGCCTACTTGAAAAGGCTCAGGATGTAACCGCCAGATCGGTTGTTTATGTGGCCTTTGGGGACAGCGTAACTCAAGGCTGTATGGAGTATGCGACTATTGAGCATGAGAAGGTGTTTCATAACCTGCTTAAACGCTCGATCGAAAAGCGTTATCCTACCACCATTTTTAGCGTAATCAATTCCGGAGTTTCCGGGGATACCGCCCACGGTTCCCGTTCGCGATGGCATCGTGATGTAATCATGTATCAACCCGATTTGATTAGCATTGGGTTTGGCGTCAATGATGCCCACGAGGGTGAAGCGGGTCTGAAAAATTATGTGGAGTCTATACGCGAGTTGATTGAACTCATTCGCATGCAAACTGAAGCGGATCTGTTATTGCTGACACCCAATATGATGGTTAAACATGAAAACGCCAACATTGATGAGCGGGACCGCCCTGCGCTTCCGATGTTTGTCCAAACCGCTGAAGCGGGGTATTTGCCGAGGTACATGGAGGCGTTACGGGAATTAGCGACACAAGAGCAAGTGGCTTGCATCGAACAATATGAGCTGTGGATACAAATGGAACAACGGGGAATAGACATCCATACGCGTCTTGTGAATGGCATTAACCATCCCGATCGTGAGTTTCACCAGGAATTGGCTGACATGTTGGATACGGCATTATTTGCAACGTAAAGAGCGGACCTAAAGTTGAAAATTCCACTTTTTATTGTATAAAGGGATAGAATGAACCAGTGATATGAATTAATAAAATGGATCTATTGATACATTAACTTGAAAATAGACACATTATGCAAAAAGAGAGGATTTAGAGAAAGAAGGCGAGTTATGTCAAACGTCCTTGAATTAAAAAACATCAAAAAGATGTTTCCCGGCGTCGTTGCACTTTCGGATATGCATCTTGCTCTAAAAAAGGGGGAGGTACACGCGGTCTGCGGCGAAAATGGAGCGGGTAAGTCCACCTTGATGAAAATCATTACGGGTGTATACCAGCCCGATGAGGGCGAAATGCTTTTGAATGGTGAAAAAGTCGACATTAAAGAGCCTAACGATGCGTTTTCCAAAGGCATAGCCATCATCCATCAAGAGACGAGTCTAATCTTCGATATGACTGTTCTGGAAAACCTGTTTTTGGGACATGAGCCTACAAAGAAGCACTTCGGGATGTTCCAAGCTATCGACTACGATACGATGAGGATTAAGGCAACTGAAATTTTCAAAAAATTAGGTATGAAAATGGACCTGAACCAAACTGTCAGAGAGCTCGGCGTTGCTGCCAAACAGATGGTGGAAATTGCCAAGGCCCTTACCTATGAGGCCCATATATTGATTTTGGATGAACCGACAGCAGCATTGACCATAAAAGAAGTGAGAGCCCTCTTCGAGGTAGTGAAGCGTCTTAAATTAGAAGGTGTCTCCATGCTATATATAAGCCATCGTCTCGATGAAATTTTCGAGATAGCTGACAGTGTTACGGTTATTAGGGACGGCCAATATATAACTACTGCAGATGTCAAAGACGTCAACAGCGAGCAGTTGATATCCTGGATGGTCGGCAGGAAGCTGGAGAATCTATATCCTAAGTCACGAGTGGAAATCGGCGATGTCATTTTTCAGCTTAAAGGACTCAGTCAGGATGGAGTTTTGCATCATGTGGATATAGAACTTAAGTACGGGGAGATCCTTGGTATTGCCGGACTCGCGGGCTCGGGAAGAACAGAACTTGCTCACGCCGTGTGCGGTCTGACCAAACTCAATAAAGGCGAGATTCTGCTTAATGGGAAAGCGCTTGCAATAAACAATTACCGCAAGGCGCTCGATAGCGGAATCGTCTATGTTTCGGAAGACCGAAAGGACAGCGGATTGGTCGTAGCTATGAACATAAAGGAAAATACTACACTTTCCCTGCTCAAAAGTTTATCCAAGTTCTCGTTTATTGACTTTAAAGAGGAAGAAAAGCTAAGCAGAAAATACATGGAAGAACTATCGATTAAAGCTCCCAGCAACGAATTTATTGTGGAAAACCTGTCAGGAGGCAATCAGCAAAAAGTGTCTGTAGCCAAAGCGCTGGCCAACTCTCCGAAAGTTCTGATTATGGACGAACCGACGCGGGGGGTGGACGTGGGAGCAAAAGCCGAGATTTACCGGATCATCAGCAATCTTGCCAGTAACGGATTGGCAATTATTCTAATTTCGAGCGATCTGCCTGAGATTCTTGGCATGAGTGACAGAATATGCGTAATGAAACACGGGAGATTGGTTGGAGAGTTCACAGGCACAGAAGCGACACAAGAAAAAGTGTTAGCGGTAGCTTTATAACTAGCATCAGGCGAGATGGCAATAGTTAGGGGGATGAATAAATGGTAACAAGCAGCCGAAAACAAGGTGAATCGGACAATCGATTTCATCTTGCGAAGTTATTCACGATGGAAATGGCGCTTGGACTATTTACCTTGGCCGTTTTTATAGTTCTATACTCATTAACGAATTTCAAAACGGAAGCAGGGCTTACCACTTTTTTGAAAGATGTAAGCTATTTATTGCCCGCAGCAACTGCTTTGACTCTCATTATTTTGACGGGCAATATCGATATTTCAGCAGGTACCATGATGGGTTTATGCGGATATGCAGCCGCCTATGTGGCCAAGTTGGGCTATGAATTTTATATCTACATGCCCGTTGCAATAATTACAGGTTTATTGCTGGCAGGATTGAACGGCATCATTATAACCAGGTTCAAGGTGCCGTCCATTGTGGCAACACTTGCAATGGTCAACGTTCATCTTGGATTATTTATACTTTTGCCCTCGGGAGGCTGGGTAGAGAACCTTAAATCCAATTTCACATTCCTGGGCACCTCCACTATTTTAAACTTTATTCCGATCATCTTTGTCATTTCGCTTGCCATTTTTACCTTTTTCTTATGGTTCATGAAATACAGCCGTTTTTCAAAGAAGGTATATGCCGTCGGGGGAAACAGCCATGCGGCTGTGTTGGCGGGTATTAAACCAAGCAGGGTTGTCATGCAACTTTTCTTGCTTGAGGGTGTCCTCATCGGGATAGCAGCCCTTTTATTTTACATGCCCAAGACGATTGTGCAATCCAATTCCACTTACGGGATGGAAATGTTATTTATTACCGCCTCGGTTGTGGGAGGAACAAGTATAATGGGCGGCAAGGGGAAGCTATTGGGAACGGCCATAGGTGTTACTCTGGTGTGTCTCATCAATAGATCGATGATATTTATGGGTTTTCAAGATTATTACAGCGATGCGGTACAAGGTGCGCTCATTCTGATCGTTGTGCTGATTACCGTAACGGATAGCAAGAAGTTTACTCCTTTTCTGCGGAAGATGCTGACATACAATCCACAAGCAGATAGAAAGGAGAATACGTGATGCAACGGTTGGAATTGTCCAAAAAGCCGAAATTCACAATTACTTATATAAAAATTTTGATTGTTTTGTGGATAGGCTTGATCGCTTTGTTTGCGGTGCTTTCAGATGGAGTTATTATAAAGCCAAGCGTGCTATTCGGTCTGACAGAGAATGTGGTTGAGGTAGGCCTTATGGCTCTCGCTTTGACCTACATCATTACTACAGGCGGAATTGACCTTTCGGTCGGATCGACCATGGCGCTCAGTGCCATTATGCTCGGTATGACCTATGAAAATACAAACAATATCGGATTGGCCATAGTGGTTTGTCTATTAACTGGTTTGGCTTGCGGTGCGTTGAATGGAATCATCATTGCCAAAACAGGGGTTTCTCCGCTCGTAACAACGCTTGCCACCATGTCGTTGTACTACGGCATTGCTAGAATAATCAGCGGTACGAAGATATTCAGTACATATCCGGATGGATTTAAATTTCTGGGATATAAGAGGCTGTTCAGTATTGTACCTTATCAGTTTATCTTTTTTGTATTTGTTTTTATCATGTTTGCCGCCTTTTTCTACAGGGCAAATATAGGGCGTTATTTGAGGGCTATAGGTCACAATGAAAAGGCTGCGAAGTTCATGGGTGTGTCTGTCGGGAAAAACAAATTTTTTATTTATACGCTCACTGGTCTGTTGTGTTCGCTTGCCAGCATCATCTATCTTTCACGTCTGCCGGCGGCAAAACCGGATATCGGGCTCAATCTAAATCTGGAGGCCATAACCGCTGTGGTGCTTGGCGGCACCAACATTATGGGGGGTACCGGAAGCGTAACGGGTACGTTTATTGCTGTTCTCGTCCTGGGGGTACTCAGGAAAGGTTTGCAGCTCGTCGGTTTAGGCGGGAGTATCTATAACTTCATTCTCGGCATTTTACTAATCATTTCCTTAATCAGCTTTTCGTATCTCGATCATGTAAAAAAGAAGAAGAGGTAATAGGACTTGGTTTCAGATTACAGGAATTATCGGTTCGTAACCCGGGCCTTTAAGAATAAAATTGATTAAAAATTTGGGGAGGAAAAAACATGAAACAACCGTTTTCAAAGTTTTTTGCAACTGCAATGGTTTTGGCTTTAATGGTATCGGTATTTGCAGCTTGTTCTGCCAAAAGCGCAGACACGGGCGGCCAAAGCAGCACAGGCGCCTCAGGCACCAATGCTCCAAGTGAAAAGAAGTTGAAGATAGGTATGGTTCCAAAATTTACAGGTGTTGATTACTTCATCGCCGTAGAAAACGGCGCAAAGAAAGCTGCTGCGGATCTAGGAGTGCAGCTTGACTGGCAGGGCGATCCAAGCGGACAGGAAAGCGCAGCGAAACAACAGGCTTATATTCAGACCTTTATCGACAAAGGATACGATGCGATTCTTGTTTCGGCACTTGACGAAAAAAGCTACGCGGATACCTTGAAGCAGGCCAGATCAAAGGGGATTAAGGTTGTCACCTGGGATGCTGACGTTCAGCAGGATGCCCGTGATTACTTTATAAACCAAGTCGAGAACTCAGGCATAGGTTCAACTCTAATGTCCAATATGGGCAAGGAGCTTGCTGATAAAGGCGGCAAAGTGGTTATCGTTTCCTCAGACCCTAACGCAAGCAATCAAAATGCATGGATCAAGGCTATTCAAGATGATTACAATGCCAAGAAATCCAGCGATTATTCCAAAATCACGTTTTTTGATAAAATTATTTATGCGGGTAACAATCAGGCCGATGCTGACAAGGCTGTCGCAGCTCTATTGACGCAAAATCCTGATATAACTGGTATTTTCGCGCTCTCCACTATGGCTGTCCCTGCTGCGGGCAAAGCATTAACTGACCTTAAAAAACCGGCAGGAAGCGTTGCTATACAAGGCCTTGGTGTGCCAATAACCGCAAAGGACAATATGCAGTCCGGTCTTATGAAGTCTGTTGTTCTGTGGCAGCCGTATGACTTAGGCTATCTTGCAGTGGAATTCGCCTCCAAGTTGAAAAAAGGTGAAATCAAGAAAGGTGACACTTCGTTCAAGTCATCTCTATCCGGTAAAACCCAACTGAAGGATGTTAAATATGCAGACGCGCACAAGATACTGCCTGATGGCCAAGTTATCCTTGGAATGCCAATTGTCTATACAATTGACACACTGGATGGCTTTAAGGGCTACCCGGATGCAGACAGTGGTCTTAAATAACGATACCTTATTATGTGTAGAGACATCAGGTGTATTTCTTTGGATGTACTCCTGATCTGATATATAATTATGCTAATCTGATTAGATAGTTTCTTAGCGAAGCATCATCCTCAGGGGATCATTTGTATGGTTTTTGTATTCCGTAGAAGGAATTGTTTGGCTCGAAGGAAATAGAAAAGCAAAAACTGGTAAAAGGGCCAGTTGTGCTTTATGAACAAATGAGGCTCAAAATATTGGAGCTGATTGAGGAACGCAAACTTAGTGAATAGATCCCTTTTGAGATGAACCTGATTGTCAGGTTCATCTTTATTTTTTATAAAAGGGGTGGACGAATTCACTTTGGGATTAGGGATTTATACTTGTGTAGATATACAGGACGGCGTACAATTAACTATAGGTTCTGGAAAATATCAGTTTAACTATTAAATTTCATTAATGAGGAGGCTGAGTGACAGACAGTCTCCTCATTTGGC
>JAQBPR010000257.1 GCA_028287395.1 Bacilli bacterium | reverse complement strand
TTTCCCAGCTTTAAAATCGAATATGTTCAACCTGCGAGAAAACGCGGAATTACGAAAAATAATTTTTACACTTTATACGATATAGCGATGCTGGGGATCACCAATCATTCGAAAATCCCTTTGCGGCTTGCGGCAATGGTCGGCTTTGCGATGTCAGCGCTCAGTTTTTTAGTTGCTGTGATTTATTTGCTGGCTAAGCTAATTTTCTGGAATTACTTCTCTGTTGGTCTGGCGCCTCTTGTGATCGGATTATTCTTATTCTCCTCGGTGCAGTTGTTTTTTATCGGTATCATTGGTGAATATATTGGTTCTATTCATACCCAAATTTTGAAGCGACCGCTTGTTGTGGAAAAGGAAAGAATTAATTTTAGAGTGCGTTCAAAAAGTGGCGAAGAGGAGTAATGGGTGGAGGTAATCCTCAGCGAGTTGTCGGCATATATATGTAGGATACCCATGTATTTGATTCTTGGAGAAGAATTTGGGAAATTAAATTGTAAGCAGGTGTAGGGGTGAAGAAAGAGACAACGGCTTTATCCGGCGTTTATATTTTACAGCCCAATGTTTTTACAGATCTTCGCGGTTTTTTTATGGAAAGCTATAATGACCTTAAGTTAAGAAATTTGGGGTTAGAGGCTGTATTTATCCAAGATAATTATTCACTTTCCGTTGATGTAGGTGTCGTTAGGGGGCTGCATTATCAGGCGCTCCCAAAAGCGCAAACTAAGCTTGTCAGAGTTGTTTCCGGTGCAATTTATGATGTGGTTGTTGATCTTCGTAAAAGCTCGCCAACCTTTGGCAAGTGGATTGGAGTCGAATTGAGCAGTGAAAATAAGAAGCAGCTTTATATTCCTGTAGGCTGTGCACATGGATTTTGCACGCTTGTTCCAAATACGGAAGTTTTATATAAGGTAGATGAGTACTATTCTCCAGAGCACGATCGCGGGATACTTTGGAGTGATTCTGAGCTAGGGATTGATTGGCCTACCTCTGAACCTATTTTGTCAGATAAAGATCACAAACATTCAAGCTTCCGTAATGATGATTATTTTGATTGATGAGGAGAGGTATCCATGCGTATATTAGTAACAGGCGGGGCAGGTTTTATTGGCAGTAACTTTATTACTTATTTAATGAATTCATATCCGAGTTATCACATAATGAACTTGGATGCACTAACTTATGCAGGCCATTTGGAAACTCTTGAAAGCGTTCAGGGACGGTCCAATTATACTTTTATTCATGGTAATATTTTGGATGCTGAGCTTGTGGACGGACTTTTAGCTAAGGGCGTCGATGCGATTGTTAATTTTGCAGCGGAGTCTCATGTCGACCGTAGTATAGAGCAGCCCGAGCTATTTGTAAAAACCAATGTTCTGGGGACGCAGGTTTTACTTGAGGCCGCGAAAAAACACAAGATTAAGCGATATATTCAAATTTCAACCGATGAAGTTTACGGAAGCTTGGGTCAGACGGGACTTTTTACGGAGCTATCTCCGCTTGCTCCCAATAGTCCCTATTCGGCAAGTAAAGCGGGAAGTGATCTGCTTGTAAGAGCTTATTATGAAACCTACGGGCTGCCTGCAATGATCACACGCTGCTCGAATAACTATGGTCCCTATCAATTTCCGGAAAAATTAATTCCCCTGATGATTACGAATGCGCTGCAGGATAAGCCGCTTCCGGTATATGGAGATGGTTTGAACATTCGCGATTGGTTGTATGTGGAGGATCATTGCAGAGCGATTGATCTTGTGCTGCACCATGGCATGAGCGGAGAAATCTATAACATCGGCGGAAATAATGAGAAAACAAATCTAAATATAGTTAAGCTAATCCTAGCGGAGCTTGGCAAATCAGAAGCGCTGATCACTTTTGTCCAAGACCGCCTTGGGCATGACCGTCGCTACGGAATTGACGCAGCTAAAATAATCCATGAGCTTGGATGGAAGCCGCAATATGATTTTGAAGCGGGGATTAAAAAGACGATCCAATGGTATATCGCGCACCATGATTGGTTGGAGCAGGCAGCTCGTAAAGGAGAATAGCATGAAAATCATCGTCACAGGCGGGAACGGCCAATTGGGGAGGGACTTAGTAAGAGTCCTTCAAGAAAAGCATGAAGTCGTCGGATTCGGCAAAGATCAATGGGATGTTACCGATCTAAACCAGTGCGAAGAAATCATTCTAGCCCATAAACCTGATATGGTTATTCATGCAGCAGCTTACACTTCCGTTGATTTAGCGGAGAGCGAAGTGGATCGAGCTTTTGCAATAAATGCTAATGGGACACGCAACGTCGCGATAGCTGCAGAAAAAGCGGGAGTCAAGCTTTGTTACATAAGTACGGATTATGTCTTTGATGGGACTAAGGGATCTTCTTATACTGAATTCGATCTAACCAACCCAACAAGTGTTTATGGAAAGTCCAAGCTTGCAGGCGAAGCGTATATTACTGACCTTTTAACGAAGTATTTTATTGTGCGAACTTCATGGGTGTATGGATTATATGGAAATAATTTTGTGAAGACGATGATTGGGCTTGCCGACGGAAGGGACCAAGTAAAGGTTGTGAGTGATCAATTTGGTTCACCCACCTATACCATCGACTTATGCAGATTTCTGCTGGAATTGCTAACGACTGAACATTATGGAATATATCATGCATCCAATTCGGGAGCATGCTCTTGGTATGAATATGCCCAAGCAATCTTTGAAGAGACGGGATTATCGATCAAGGTCGAACCATGCACAACGCAGGACTTTGCCCGACCTGCCCCGCGTCCTCCCTATTCAGTTCTCGATCATGCAGTCCTTCGTTCCAATGGGTTCACAGATTTACAGCCATGGCAGGACGCATTGAAACAATTTTTAAAAGAACTTATTTGAATGTGGAAGGAATGTTGAGGTTGCCCAAATTGCAAATGCAGGCAAAGATACTGGCGATCGTTCCAGCTTATAATGAGCAGCACAATCTTCCTAAATTAGTCGAGGCGCTCAGACTTATTGAGCCCAAACTCGATATTGTGGTGATTAATGACCGGTCTCAGGATCAGACTGCGCTCATTTGTAAGCAGTTGGCTGTAAACACAATACATTTGCCTTGTAATCTTGGTATTGGCGGGGCAGTCCAGACGGGCTATAAGTATGCTCATTTGCATGGGTACGATTATGCGGTGCAGGTAGATGGGGATGGTCAGCACAATCCACAGCATATTATGGATCTATTGGCACCGTTATATGCAGGACAAGCTGACTTAATCATAGGGTCGCGCTATATTAAAAAAGAAGGCTATCAGTCTACTTCAATGCGCAGATTGGGAATTAAATATTTCAGCTTGCTCATTGCATTGTTGATCCATCAAAAGGTGACAGATCCCACCTCGGGCTTCCGTGCTTGCAACGCTAAGGTGATTGATCTATTTTCACGTTATTATCCTGCGGATTATCCTGAACCGGAATCGATTGTGTTCATTAAAAGGAATGGATTTACGATTGCTGAAGTACCTGTAATTATGCAGGAAAGACAGACCGGCACATCTTCGATCAAATCATTCAAGACCATTTATTATATGATCAAAGTTTCCCTTGCTATGGTCATTGATAAAATGCGCAGAAATGCGGAGGTGAATCGATGATTTCGCTTAAACTGCAGCTCATTCTACTTTTTATTTCACTTGGCGGATTGGTGTTTTTGTTAAATCAAATTGTCAAATATAAGCTTGAACTCAAATACTCGCTGCTGTGGTTATTCCTTAGCGTGGTTACGATTATTTTAGCGGTTATTCCTGAGCTGAGCTTTAGGATGGCGGAGTGGTTCGGTATTGAAAAACCTGTAAATGTTTTATTTTTATTCGGTATTTTATTGTCACTGGTCATCGTGTTTAGTTTGACAATCGCTTTATCTCACCATATGATCAAAATAAAGCAATTGTCGCAAGAGCTGGCTATTTGCAAAAACGAATTGAATCGGTTGGAAGCAAAACTGGAAGAGCTGACTGATCACGTTCATCCTCACGATAAACCTTCGAAATGAAAACGGTTGAGAAATAAAAAAGTGGAAGATTTACATGTTGAGTGGATAATTTACGGGCAGCCTTTGCATCGTTACCACCTCCCATAGTATATTATTTAATGAATGTAATAGTTTCGGCAAAATTCTTAGGAGGAATTAGTATGAGTTCAAAAGTAGAAACAGTCGGACAATCGGTGTCCATAAGATCATTATTGGGACCGCTTATGGCAGTCATCATTGGAATGATTATGGTTATTCTGGATAGCACGGTCGTTAATGTAGCCATTCCTGGATTACAAGCGGATTTCAAAAGCTCATTATCTATTATTCAATGGACCATTACAGGGTACACGTTAGCTTTATCAGCAGTTATTCCCCTGGCAGGCTGGATGAGCGACCGGTTTGGTGCAAAACGAATTTTTATTATCAGTATTGCTTTGTTTACATTAGGCTCTGTGCTTTGCGCGCTGGCCCAAACAGCTGAACAGTTAATCATTTATCGCATTCTTCAGGGAATTGGCGGCGGGATGGTTAGTCCGATTGGGATGGCTATGGTTTTTCGATTAGCCCCTGCTGATAAAATGGGCTCTGTTATGGGAATGCTGGGTATACCTATGCTTTTGGCTCCAGCATTGGGCCCGGTATTATCGGGATGGCTTGTGGAATATGTGACCTGGCAATGGATTTTTCTAATTAATCTGCCTATCGGTATTACAGCAGTCATAGTCGGGATTCGGCTTTTGCCAAAAGATTTAATCCATAAAAAGGTGCCATCCTTGGATATTTGGGGGATGCTGCTTGCACCGATAGCTTTTGCAACACTGGCATACGGTGTGAATAGGGGAGGAATAAGCTGGACGTCGAAACCGACAGTAATCAGTTTGATTATTGGTGGTGTGGCGCTTCTCGTGTTTATCATTGTCGAGCTGCGGCAAAAGCAACCCTTGCTTGAGCTGCGGGCATTTGGCTCATCCGATTTCACGCGCGGTGTTTTGATTTCATGGATTACACTAATCGCTTTATTCGGTGCCATTCTGTTAATTCCGATTTATTTACAGCAGGTAATGGGTTATGGTGCTTTGAAAACAGGCCTAATCTTACTTCCGCAAGCATTAGCATCGGCAATCATGATGCCAGTCGGTGGAAAGCTATTTGATAAATTTGGTGCACGGCCCGTTTCAATTGTCGGAATGATAATAATTTCAGCGGCATTATACATGCTGTCACGTATTTCGCTTGATACTAGTATTGGCATGATTATTACTTCGATTATTATGATGGGTGCGGGTATGGGCTTATCCATGATGGCGATTAATACACATGTGCTTCAATCCGTTCCCAAGAAGCTTGTTACTCGAGTAACGCCACTAACGACAGCCGCTCAGCAGGTTGTGCTATCTTTTGCAGTTGCAGGTTTGAC
>JAQBPR010000239.1 GCA_028287395.1 Bacilli bacterium | reverse complement strand
CAATTAATGCTTTCCTTTATTTAGCGAATGTTTGAATGAACTGGATGAGCGCAGGACCGAGTAAAACAATAAACAGGCTTGGAAAAATAAACAGTACGAGTGGAAATAGCATCTTAATCGGCGCCTTCATCGCCGCTTCCTCTGCCCGCTGCTTGCGCTGTTCACGCACCTCGTGCGACTGCACCCGCATCACCTGCACCATGCCAATTCCAAGCTTCTCCGCCTGCAGAATACTGCTGATGAATATTCTCATTTCATCCAACACAAGCCGCTCCCTTACTCCTTGCAGCGCTTCCCTTCTCGTTCTACCTAAACGAATTTCCTCCAAACAACGCTGAAATTCCTGTGTTAACACGCCATCCTTCTTGGATACCAGCTTGCTTAAAGCCGAATCGAAGCCAAGCCCTGCCTCCAGACTGACCGTCAACAAATCCAAAACATCCGGCAGCTCCTTTAAGCCCTGTTTACTGCGACGCTTGATTTTCATTTGGATATAATAATGGGGGACTGACAAGGCTACGATCAACCCGAGGATAATAAAGCCTAACTTTCCACCAATGCCAAGACGGAGAATGGTGGCATAAAGACCGAATAAGGAAGGCAGCACAAGAAACAGTGAAATTTGTAAGATGCGAAAGTCTACTGCGGTCATGTTAAGCGGGTTGCCCGCCTGCAGCAGCTTAAGCTCGATTTTGGCTTCTTTTTGATCCGGCAGCCTGCGTTCGAAGCTTTTTTTAAACTCTTTCCATACATGGTTGAATATTCGTTTCAGGATCGACATGTCTTTCTTCTGTTCCTGAGCTTCTTGCGGTTCAAAATCTATTTCCGACTCGGAAAGCTGTGCGATCCGCCGCTTCATCCGCCTGCCGCGTTCTTCTTTCATAACAAACAACGCATAAATAAGCAAAGTAATCGTAAAGAAGAACGTAAAGTACATCATCACGCTACACCTCAATTGTTGTCAGTTTACGAATCAACATGAACCCTATAATGCCGGAAACCGTCCCGCAAATCATCATAAAAATACCGATCGGATGATGAAAAAGCGTGCCGATATATGCGGGTTGAATCAAATAGATCAGCATACCCAATACGATCGGAAGCAGACCAATTATCATACCGGACAGTCTTCCCTGTGCGGTAAGCGTTTGTACCTGCCGCTGGATTTTGTTGCGGTCGCGGATGGTCTGAACGATCGTCTCCAGCACGGTTGCGAGGTTGCCGCCAATCTGCCTTTGAATGAGGATTGCTTGAATCATTAGCTCCAGATCCTCGCTTGGCATCCGTTCCTTCAATTGATGGAGCGCATCCTCCATATGGCTTCCGTATTGCATGTCCCTTACCAACGTCTCTATTTCCTCCTTGATCGGAGAATCCGCTTCGTCCGCCACCGTTTTCAGCGCCTGTGAAAAACTGAATCCAGCACGCAGGGAGCCGATTATGGTCGTAATCATATCCTGCAATCCGTCGTTAAACTTCTTGATGCGCTCCTTCTCCTGCTTTCTCACCCACCATTTAGGCAGCAAGTACCCAAGGAAGCAGCCTACAAGCAAAAAGAACAGCTTACCCGTCACCAAATACAAACATCCTCCGCAAAGGGCGATAGCAATCCATTGGAATAGAATGTACTCCTCCGGCTTTAACGGGAGGCCTGCCCGGCTAAGAATATGCTCCAGCTTCTCGTTTTCTTTCTTGGTCAATACTTTTTCACGTACCGTTTGCTTATAAAGCTGCAATTGAACGAGGAAATTAAACTTTTTCTTGCTTAATTTCTTACGATTCTGCAGCTCTAAGTAATGTTTGATTCGTTTATCCATTCTTTTATTCGATAAAAACAACCCTTGCAAAACAGCGGCAAACAACAGCGAGCTGGAAAGAGAAAACAACAGAAGGATCACCCATCTCATACGTCTTCCCCCTCATCGATAAAGACCGATGTCGGAATGCGAATGCCGGAGTTTTCCAAACGCTCGTAAAATTTGGGGCGCACCCCTGTAGGGACGAGCCGTCCGAGCAGCTTTCCTTCCTCGCTTATTCCATTCTGACGGAAGATGAAAATGTCCTGCAGGACAACGACGTCCCCTTCCATCCCTTGTACCTCTGTAATGTTGGTGATTTTTCGCGTGCCGTCCTTGAGCCTGGACTGCTGGATAATCAAATCGACTGCGCCGGCAATTTGTTCGCGAATTGCCTTTACCGGCAAATCGATGCCGGCCATAAGCACCATCGTCTCCAAGCGAGCGATCATATCCCGTGGGCTGTTCGAATGGCCTGTCGCCAAAGAACCGTCATGGCCGGTATTCATCGCTTGAAGCATATCCAGCGCTTCGCCGCCGCGAACCTCACCGATGACAATCCGTTCCGGCCTCATTCGCAAGGAATTACGCACCAGATCGCGAATGCTGATGCCCCCTTTGCCTTCAATGTTCGGCGGACGCGATTCCAGAGAAACCACATGATCCTGCCAAAGCTGCAGCTCAGCGGCATCCTCGATCGTCACAATCCGCTCATCGCTTGGAATAAGCGCAGAAAGCACATTCAGCGTAGTCGTCTTCCCTGAACCGGTTCCACCGCTGACAAATATATTCAATCTCGCTTTTACGCAAGCTTCCAGAAAAATAGCCATTTCCTTCGATAAAGTCCCGAAACGGATCAAATCTTCGATCTTATACGGGTCTTTGGAAAATTTGCGTATGGTTATCGTCGGCCCGTTGAGCGCGAGCGGCGGAATAATCACATTGACGCGGGAGCCATCCGGCAGCCGTGCATCTACCATAGGGCTGCTTTCGTCGATTCTTCGCCCGAGCGGCGCAACAATCTTATCAACGATATGCAGAACATGCTCGTCATCGCGAAACTGGACATACGTCAGTTCCAGCTTTCCGTTTCTCTCCACGTAGACTCGATTCGGTCCGTTGACCATCACCTCGGAGACCTCCGGATCGAGCAGCAGCGGATTAATCGGGCCAAAGCCGGTAAGATCGTTAATGAGCTCGTCAACAACCTTTTTGCGATCAATTTTGCCCCGAAACGACTCGTCTTCCTTGATGATTTCCACAGCCATCGCATCAATCTTAGGTAGAATAGCTTCAACGTCTTCGTCCTTCAATTCATTTAAAATTTGTTTATGCAGCCTGTTTTTCAGCTCTTGGTGCTTCGTCATCTGAAAAGGCTGTTCCTTTTGGGAAACGTCCGTCCGGCGGATTTCCCGGAATGTCGCCAACAGGTCTTTTTTTACCGGTTTATCCTGCTGAACGGGAACAGACTCGTCATCAGAGGAAAGGGCTGTCAGCCTGTCGGTTTTGGCTTGTATTTTATCAAGTAAGCTCATCCGCTTCTCTCCTTTCTAAGAAAGGGTTTTAGTATCTTTGGTTTTATGAAACAGGGTTTGCAGAAAGGCAGGCGGTTTCGGCTTGAACAACGCGATTTCCCTTCGTGAAATCAGATGCTCAGCCATTTTAAATATTGATTTGGCAATTTCCGTTTTCGCCTGATTTTGTACAAAGGGAATCCCCACATTAAGTGATTGCGATACGATTGCAAAATCATTCGGAACATATTCCGGATGCTCTACACCCAGAATGTCGGGGACGTCCGTCGCTTTAATCACGCTTTCCATCGTCGCCCGGTTCACAATCAGCTGAACCTTATGCCGAAGACCCAGCACGTCCAACGTTTCGAGCAACAGCTTCGTATTCTTGATCGCCGTTAATTCGAGCGTCGTCAGCACAAATACCTGATCGGCCTTCTCGATGAACTGGATCGTGTTCTCCTGCAGCCCCACGGCCGTATCGACGATCAAATAATCATGCTCTGCCAGCAGCAATTCACACACCTTATCCATCACGGATGATTGAATCAGGTCTGCATATTCGGGCCTATCCGGCGCAGCGAGCACCTTCACTCCGCTTCCATGGCGAATCAGGTAGCTGGGCAGCGTGTACTGATCGATTCGATCCATCCCTTCCACCACATCCTTCACCGTAAAAGTAGGATGTACATCCATGGCCATGCTTATATCACCGAATTGGTAATCCCCGTCGAGCAGACTGATCTGGAGATGGTTGTTTTTGGATAGCGCAATCGCCAAATTGACAGCGAGAACCGTTCTGCCGATACCCCCTTTAGCGCTGCAGATAACAATCATCTCTCCACGCTTCGGCTTCGGAGAGCCCTCGTAGCTGTCCCCTTTATTTGGCATTGCCGCTCCCCTCCTTCGCTGTCGCGCTCGGCGGAACAACCCGAGTATGAAGCATTAGACTAATATTTCCTTTTTCGCCGGCATTGATGACATTAACGCCATCCTGCGGCTTGACCTCGAGTGTAACTGATGAATATTCCACATATGGAGTATCTGTACCCGATTCGATCATTCTCCGTCCGATAGCGAGCACACGTACGTTTTCCAGAATGAGCGTGGAAACTATGCCGTTATTTTTGTCATTTGGAGTGGACACGACATCTACGAAATCGTTCGGTTCAATCAGATTGGAAACGGAGCGAACCAAGTTGACGCCTACCGACAACGCCCGATATCCATCATGTACCTTTCTTGAGACGAACAGCGCTTCTTCCTTCTCATTTTGCAGATGATGACTGAGCAGCACCTCGCCTGGAGCCAGATCTGTATTAGATATTTTGCCTACCGCCTCAGCCACGGATTTGATCGTTTCAGCATGCAGCCCTTTTATGGGAACCTTGATCATTTGTAGTTCCGCCGCAGTCACCAGCTCGTTTTTCTTAATCGCCTGCTTGGCCGCTACAACATCCGTTAAACTCTCATTAACGAGCGACGCCTCATCAAACTTTTTCATATAATTAAAAAATAAAACCGTTGTCACAATACCCATCACGAGAGCCATAATCAGAATCAGCTTCGATCTCATCCGTTATCACCTACTCCGTTAATCTAATGATGTATGCTCCTTTATCGCTTGCGCCCGCTTTGGCCGTGCCGACACCTGTTTTCTTGATGAACATTCCTGTAATGGAAGTGTCATTGCCGCTCATTGGTTGGCTTATGTAAAAATAAGCAAAGCCTGTAACCTGTATTTGCTTCATCTGGTTGGAAGTAAAGTTGTAAGGTTTGTATACCGGGACTAAAATGATTCTCGAATCGTCCGGATGTGTCGTATCCCCAGATGTGTAAGGGCTCGAATCAACACGATACTGAATGGCATCCCGGGTATCTCCGGCAATATTTCCCGTTTGCGTATCGATAATATCCCCAACAGTAATCGTATTGCTGAAGCCGTGCATTAAATTGTCTTCGTAGGTATTGGCTCCTGGACCCCCAAGCGCCAAAATGCCGAAATTGCCTGCCACCACTCCCGTTTGATCGACCTTAAGTTTATACTGCTGTCCAAACTGCAAGACAATAGAATCATCAATTCCGAGAGGAGCTGCCCCCGCTGACGCACCCATAGGCGTAATCTGCGCGGCTGCATTGGCTGCTACCGTCACAGTATCCTTGCCTAAAAGCTTGGAAAATCCGAGCGGTACGGTTTTGGCAAGCTGAACGCTCACATTTTGGCCCATTTGGATAGCCGATGATTGCAAGCTGGCGGATTCCTGATGACTCTGCAAAATGGTTTGAATAACGCCGGTTACGGCAGCTTGCTGGTTCGTCAATTCTTGAGCCCCCGAAAGTACGGCTGCGTTCGCTGTTTTCTGCAGGTGGCTTCTTTCGATAAAAACAGTTCCGCCGTCAATCACCAAAGCCATTGCAGCCAACAGAACGAACAGCGCAAGCCCTGCCAGTACTATGGAGCTTCCCCCCTGCTCAGGAAAAAGCTGTTTTAATCCTCGTTTCAACCCGAACACCTCCCATCACTCCACTCGAATGGTCGAATCCACTGTAATTACAGGCTGCGGTAAAATATTGGAGATCACCGGGGTTAAGTAGGACAGCGTATAAGATAAGGTAACTTTCACATAATCTCCGGACTTCCGTGATGCTTGAGAAGGGGAAATCGTCACCTGCAAAAGGTTAGCGTCTCCCAGCTGTTCATAGTTTTTGGCAAATGTCGTTATCACCGAATCCCCTTTTCCAAGCCCCGCTAAACGTACGGTCTCTTGCGCAGCCAAGTTCAAATGAAGATAAGCATACATAACCCTGCCGAAATCCAAAATGCCGCAAATGAGCAGCAGCAATAAGGGTACAAGCAGCGCAAATTCTGTCAAAGACTGTCCTTCTTCCTTACGAATCATACCGAACCCCATCCTTTATACCCTAAGCACAAGACCGCTCCGCCTGCTATAGCTACCCCGTAGGGATAAGCTGCTGAAAGACTGGATTTTTCCACAAACAGCGGGATTTTCACTCCATATCTTAATCCGTAGAGAACAAACACGATCTGCCAGAGCCTCGCACCCGTTCCCTTGCGGCATAGGAGGACTACCACGGCGATTGCCGCGCCAATAAGGGCCATGTAAATCGACGCCGCTAAAACAAAATAAGTTCCCTTCAGCGCACCCACCAAGGCGAGAAGCTTCACATCTCCGGCACCCATTCCTCCTAACAGATATGGAATCAAAAGCACCCCAAATCCGATGAAGCATCCGATAGCCGCCTCACCTAGTTCTACCCAGCCGCCAGTCAGGAAATGGACAGCAAAAGCTGCAGCTAGACCAGGAAAAATAACGTTATTATAAATTTTTCGGCTTTTCAGATCGGTAACCACTGAAATCATAAGGACCAGGATTAGCACTGCATTGATCCACATATCGACCCCTCCCCTTTCATCCTAAGTTTCAAAAAGGTCCTACGTTTTGCAACGCAAGACCTTTTCGATACCCGCTTTTGCGGCATAAGCCTAAATTTCAGCGATCAAGGTGTCGGTGCCGGTGCCGGTACCGCATTGCGACTCTGCACTGTAGTCAAGGCATCTTTGAAGATATTAATAATTTCAGTTCTCAGCAAAACCAAAGTAGCAACAACCGCAACTGCAATCAATCCCAAAACCAAACCATACTCCGTCATTCCTTGTCCTTTTTCTTCCACCAATAGGTTTTTGATTTTTAGCATCATAAATTTTAGCTCCTTCATCGATTTTTTAGTTTTTCACACTATTTTCCCAACCGTACATTAAGCCGTTTTACGGCTCTTTACCGTATTTAAAGCATCCGTAAAGATTTGCGTAATTTCACCGCGCAGCGCAACTAAAGTAGCAACAACTGCAACTGCAATCAATCCCAATACCAAACCATACTCCGTCATCCCTTGCCCTTTTTCCTCAATAAGAATTCCTTTTAGCTTGTTTACCATGCTTATCACTCTCCTTTTGTTTGGGTTCGAACCGGACAGCTTGTCCGATTTGTATCCCGTTTTGTTGAATGGTCCCTTCCGGAAGTTCAATGACCGAAACGGAATTCGGGTAGATTGCGCCTATTTTGCCAGGCTTTAAATTCGCTTCTACCCCAATGATGTTGTACTGGGCATCCAGATACAAAATGTCGATCGTGTACTTCATGAAAAAGGTATGCACTGAACGGCAAGGTAGGATATGAAGGCAGCAACCGGAAGGCAAGGATTTCGTAAACATCAATCCTTTCAGGCGTCGGAAAAACGTATTCGCTTTCATTACCTCTTCCGCCACAATATTCCCGTTCCCGGCTTGTACCAGCCTCATTCCGATTAGCACCTCCTGTCTTTTTTTAAGTAACCCTGCATTGGGTTCCGAAAGGAAGGTATAGAAAAACAAGCTCCCTCTGATCTTTCGGTAACTGGCTGGCATAATGTACGTTGTACATAGTAGCCCCTTAGCTTTGCGTCACTGACTTTCATCAGTTTTGCCTTTATCGAAATCGAGAAAAGCTTGTCGCTTTGTCGAGTGTCGATATTTTGATATCTTTATCATAAAACGACATTCCTCTTCTGCCTATCCTACGCATTCCTCAATTTCAAGAACATTTTATCGATAAAAAGGAAGACATTGGCATAGTTCTTTTAAGCTATTTTTGAGGATAACCCTCCCATAGAGTAATCTTAAATACATGCTTACGAGCAAGTTATATATTAAAACATAGAATTTATGGCGTATTATGGAAAAATATCCTTATTAGTTCTTTTGAATTATTAAAGTGAATTAGTCATGACTTTGCATTCGCCTATTTGCCCTAACAGACTTTTGTTCCATCCGCAAACTCTCAGTAAATAATTTGATCTAATTCATTTGTAGGTTTATCCTAATATTACAATCCAATTTAATATGAAAGAGGGAAAGTATACATGAATGAACAAGCATTTGTTGGAGAATTTCATGGGGAAAAAGCGATCTGGCTGCGTTCAGGCCGTTATGAGGCTGCATTACTACCGGAAATAGGAGGGAATCTTGTAGCATTTCGGGAAATTGACAAAGGCTTTCACTTTCTTCGCGAGCCTAATCCTACGGATATGGAAAGCTTCAAAGAAAGGCCGATAAGTCATGGGATTCCGATTTTATTTCCGCCGAATCGATATGAAGATGGAAATTTCACTTTAAATAGTCGACAATATCGTTTGCCAGTTAACGAAGAAAGTACGCATAATCACATTCATGGTTTTTTTTACAACATTCCATGGAAAGTGGCGGACTATGGTGTGAATGATAAAGAGAGTTATGTGATCATTGAACAAAATGTGGATGAGAAGCACTCTGCTTTCCTTAACTTCCCCCATTATTTTCATTTCTCGATCTATTATTCCTTGAATGAGGAAGGTTTGACTCAAAGGGTTAGTATTGTGAATAATGGGTTGGAACCTATGCCATGTATGCTTGGTTTTCACACAACAATTAATGCCCCTTTCTCGACGAACAGCCATTCTGAAGATTATCTTTTAAACATGACCATTGGCGAACGATGGGAGCTAAATTCAAGGATGCTGCCTACAGGGCATTATCAAGAATTAATAAAAGAGGAACGGGCAATGAAGGAAAAGGGGATATCCCCTTACTTTGAATCAATGGATAATCATTATACTTCGTTACCACAGCAAGGTAGAAACGTTATGATATTGACTGATACGAAAGAACAGGTAAAGTTAATTTATGACGTGGGAGTGAAATATAAGCATTGGATGATATGGAATAATAAATCTTCAGGAAAATATTTTTGCCCGGAACCACAAATCAATCTGGTTAATGCCCCCAACGTAAATTTACCTAGTGAAGTGACAGGATTGCTTTTAATAAATCCAGGTGAATGCTGGACAGAACAAAGTCGAATGTATTGTGAGTATATGAATCGATCCTAAGGCTGAAGCGCACCCCTTATAGTAGACATGAATACTATCAGTGGTGCACTTCCTTTTTTACACAAAATTTATACGAAAAAGTACCTGTTTCGCATATCTTGCATGAAACGGACACCTTGTTCTACTAAAGTTCGATTGTTGGGAGCTAACTGCCTCCAAACGAAACTTCCCTGAAAATCTACAACACATTCCAGCGAAGCATATCCTTGATATTTCATCTCGCTTAATACTCGAAAAATTCCATCCCAGTCGACATGGCCAGAGCCAGGAATCCCCCAATCATTTTCGTTCAGATGAATATGGTGTAAATCTTCTCCAGCAAATCGAACCGCCGCATCCAGTTTTTTTTCTTCAATATTCATATGGTAGGTATCCAAATGTATTTTCACATTGGGTTCAGCGATCAATTTTTTCAGCATAACAGCCTGCTCACATGTATTGACTAGAAATGTCTCATATCGGTTGATCGGTTCAATGCCTAGAGTGACGCCCAAATCGTTGGCATACTGCGCCACTTCTTTCAAAATATCCGCGACCATTTGCATTATATCGTTCGAAGGTCTTTCCGTGTGGGGTTTTAAATGGAGTGCATATATAACCCCAGTAAAAAAATTCGCCCCCATTTCACTGGTATACTGAACGCATTGTTTCAAATATTCAATTCCATAAGCACGGATTTTTGGATCACTGCTTGTAATATCATGATTCGCATTCGTAATTAACGTAGAGGTGATGGCTTCCAAGCGGGCGTCCTGCAATTTTTTCCTTGTTGATTTCACGTTGATATCATCCAAATTCATCAGAGGTATTTCAATAAAATCAAGCCCCAAAGCTTTCACTTGATCAATCGCGGGCAATGCTGAATCATTCCATTGCTTGTACCAAGCAGATGCATGCGCTCCTAATTTCAATTTAATCTCCACCCTTATTTTATTGAGTTTCTTTATAATCATTTGGCGTCTTGTTGAAACGCCTCTTAAAAACTTGGATAAAATAACTTAAATCTTTATAGCCGACTAAAGCCGCGACTTCATACACCTTGTATGTTCCACCATTCAAGAGGGAAATCGCGCGCTCCATCCGAACCTCGGCTAAAATTTCCATAAACGTTTTACCTGTCTCTTTACGGATCAATCGGCTCAAATAAGCAGAACTAAGCTGAAACCGTTCAGCGAACATATTGAGTGATAGATCTTCCATATAAACAGTCTCAATAAGCTCTACTATTTGGGAAACCGAAGAACTTAGATTCGTTTGCTTGGTTTGATTCACGATTTCCACAATATTCTCAAATACAATCATGCATTCACGAAAAAGTTCATTAATGGTCATATGATGTTCGATATTCGAAAGTGAATCCACGGTATTCATCAATTTATCAAAAGAATTTGGATTGAATTGTCCGATGATGCGAACCGAACTAAATATAAGTTCCATTAAAGACATTTTAAGATGACTGACCTGAACTTTTGAAGAAGCATTTATTTCCTGTTTGACTTGATCCATGCGGGAGCGTACTTCATCGATATTACCGATTCTTAAACCATTTATTATGGTCTGTTTATCGTTTTCACTCAGAATATAGCTTGTTTCCACTTGAATGGAGATGTCACTAAAACGAATTATAACTGAATCTCCCAAAAAAAACTTGTGATTCAATGCCTCAATTGATTCCAAATATGCTTTGTTGATCTGCTCCATATATTGATTTAAATTCGATATTCCGATCGAAAGCGTAAAAGGAAGAAATTGCTTTACCGCTTTTTGTATTTCTTGACTCATATCCAAACAGACTCTCTGGCAAACCTTTGTATCCTCATCACGATCAAAAGTCAGAACGATGGTGAATATGCTGTTGTCGAAATCAATAATCGCTTGCTTGCCAAATGATTTGGCAGTTTCTTCGCTAATATTCATCACAGCAAATTCAAACAGAGTACGGTCTTCATCGGTATAGGATCGTTCAAATAATTTCAAATCATCGATTTGTGCGGATATTACCACATACTTGTCGATCGTTATACCAAACGAGCGGAGCTTCTCCTTAATAAGTGCCGGTGTATAAAGGATCCCATGAAGCAAATCATGAACCAATTTATTTTTAAGAAGCGGCAATGCAATTTTCATCTGCGCTCGTAAGTGGTCATAATCACTTATCGATTGTCTTTTTCGGAGAATTTCATCAGACAACTTTTTAACGGCATTTTCCAGTTCGATAAACTTCGTCGGTTTGAGCAACAGCTCACGAATGCCGATGAGTATGGCCCTTTTGGCGTAGGCGAAGTCTTCATAGCCAGTGAGCATAATGATTTCCGTTTCCGGAAACTGTTCCTTTACATGAGCCGAAAACTCAAGCCCGTCCATCCCCGGCATCCGAATGTCCGTTATGATGAGATCAGGATGAATTAAACGAACCAATTCAAGCCCATCATCTC
>JAQBPR010000233.1 GCA_028287395.1 Bacilli bacterium | reverse complement strand
GTTGGTCTGGACTGTTCCGGATTTACGCAATACTTATTTAATAAAGTAGGAATTCATCTTCCCCGAACTGCAAATTGGCAATTTCAATATGGAACCCCAGTTCCAAAAGATCAATTACGCAAAGGAGACTTGGTTTTTTTTAAAGAACACCGTTCTTCTATAATCACACATGTGGGGATCTATATTGGAAATGATCAAATGATCAATGCTGATACGGGTCCTAAAAATGGGGTTCAGATTGAATACATCTTTGGCGATGCTTATTATAATGCTTGTTATGCAGGAGCAAAGCGTTATATCTTTTAATGACGTAAACAGAAAACCACCCTGATTATATTTTTATTTCTACCAAACATTGCTAAATAGAGCCTCTTAACGGAGGTTTTTTTTCATTGAATGAGAAAAAGGTGCGAAGGAATTTACATGTAATGTGAGACTACCTATATTAAAAAAAGCCAATACCAAATATACATTTTTGGTTTAACAGTAAATTTACCATCATTTTTTTGCAACATTATATTTAACTACATCGTTTAATATTTTGTATTGACGACCAGGAGGAATTAACCACATGAAAAAACTACTTGTTACACTGTTATTACTTTTGTGCTTTTTAACCCTAGTGGGTTGCAAAAATGCATCAGAGCTGCACGTTGCAAAAGTAAGCGACATCCAATCACTCCAATACGAAATTGTAATGCACAAAGAGAATAACCCCGTACCACTCTTACTAAGCAATGCAAAAGATAAGGTCATTATCGAAAAAATCACAAGTTGGATGGGGCAAGCCAAGTCGGAAGGGTTTGATAATCAAGTACCAACACAGTCAATTCCACCTAATTTTTTAACAATCAAACTTACTAACGGATCTACGTACAGATTATCCCCAGGCAATAATGATATCGTGTATGTTCAAATCGTGGATACAAATAAAACACTCCGTTTGCGTTCTTCTAACCTCAATACATGGTTGAGGTCTGGCTGGGGAAAAGACACGAATCAAGTTTTGCCATTTGATGAAGCAGTAGCGGCGGCACTGGTGTTAAAAGACCATCCGGATTTCCCTAAAGCAGGGGAAATTAAAAAGATAGAAACAACCGCTGGAGGTCCCGGTCCAACAAAATTGAACGGTGAACTTAAGACAATGGTCGAAAAATCATCTCAAAAAGATACGTACGTAGTAACTCTAACAAAAGCTTGGAATATTACGGTGAATGGCAAAGAGGCGAAAAGCGTTTGGAAATACAAAGTAACGAAAGATGCGAAGGTGGAGTTAATCTCTAGCGAAGAGAACGATAAAATAATCAACACAATTAAATGATCATACACAGTTTAAACTAATGAAAAACGAGGAGCTTGCCGCGGCTCCTTTTTCATTTGTTAAACAGGCATGATAGCTTAACAAAAGATCGTATATTTAAAGGGATCGTGCTGTCTCTCTAAGTAGTTAACATTGTCCGAATTAATCTCACAACCGCAACATTGCTCCAATTATATCGTCTTAATAAAAGGGAATATATCGTTGGGAGGAAGGTTATGCATACTATGTTTAAGAGAATACATTATAATAATTTAATCTTATGGCTAAAAATATTTATGATAGGAACACTTGCAATGGGAGGAGTGGTTTTTCCCTTCACTGATATTAAAGCTCAGAATGCAGATACTATTGCAGCAACTCCAATAAGTAACCAAGACGAAGCGACCACACGTGCGAAAATGCTGCATCTGTTACCAAAAGAAGCCGTAATTAACAGTGTTCAGGAACGCAATTTTCTTTATAATACATGGGAGATATCATTTGCTACACCAGATAGGGATAAGGACGGAAATAAGATGCACTCTGGTGAGATCGTTCTCCTTGCAGCAGATGGTTCGTTAGTAAGCTTTGATGATTCGAAAAGGGGCAATAATTTTAATGGAATGGAATTTGATGCGCGTGAAGAAAGAGTAAGTCATGAGCAAGCCATACCAATAGCAGAGGCTTTCATTAAGAATCAGAATTGGATGCTTGATGCGACCTGGATTATAAATCCTTATCCTGAATCTGCATTTAGTACTCGAGGCGATGATAAGTCGCTTCACAAAATTCGCTTCAGTCGTACTCAGAATGGAATCCCAGACGATCAGCAATATTTCAATGTATATATCGATCGGGTTACGGGTGCGATAGTCTCATATCAAGTACAATGGGTTAAGGTTACATTTGCTTCCCCAAATAGCATTATCTCTAAGAAAGATGCTGGCAATATTTTGTTCAATCTCATCCAGCCCAACTTATATATCTCGAATGAAGCAGGCAATCCTCAGCTTGTCTATGCCTTAAACCCATCTTATACAATAGACGCTATTGACGGAAAATATCCTGATAAGTATAACATGCCGAATACCAAAAAAGACGACACCTTATTACCTCGCATTTCGGCTGAACGTGCCAAAAGATTACTGTTATCCATGTACGAACTTGAGCTTAAGTATTTGTATGTAGATACAATGAATTTGGGTTTGTATTACCAATTGGTCATAAAGCCTTCCATACCGCTTTTTTACTCAGGTTCAGCCCCTATGCTTGATGCGAATAGTGGAATCTGGAGGGATTTTATTGGCAACCCACTGACGCAACCAGTCCCAGGGGCAAGTGATTGGTTGAACGAGATTCTGGCTTCACCTGACCGTATTACTTACAAAGCTGCCATCGCGCTTAATGGAAAGATGCTGCCTCTAAATGATGAGCCCATTATTGAAGGCGGTGCAACGTTAGTGCCGTTCCGAGAGCTCTTTGAGAAGATGCAGGCGACTCTCGAATGGGATCCGGTAAGCCAGAAGGTGACGGCTAAGACGGATAGTACTACAATCGAACTTACCATTAATAGTAAGACGGCCTATGTTAATGGAAAACCTTACTTGCTTACTGTACCCGCGCAGATAGTGAATAGTCTTACCTATGTCCCGGCTAGATTCGCTGCGGAAGCTCTTGGTGCTGGAGTGAAATGGGAAGCTTCTTCTCGACTCGTATTAATTAATACAACAGCTTTTTCTAATAAACCGCTGACTGAGGAATCGCTCATGTTGCTTAGACTGGAAGCCCAGCGGAATTGGGAAATCAAGCATTGGCAGTAATAAGATTAATACTGTAACCCATTAGAGGCCGCCAAAGAGGTAGTCTCTTAGTGGAAATAAAGCTTTAGATTGAAAAATGATGAAAGTAAAGAGGGGTACTTATTCAATGGAGTGGATGTGGCTTGTACTTACTGCTTTAGCTTGGTTCTTTGGAGTCAGTATTCTATTATCAGGATTACGTCTCACAAAAGAAAGCCACAACGAGAAAAGTTTACTTGACCACTCAAAAAACCTTCCCTCTCTCGGTGACTTTTCTTTATTCGGGTTTATATTTGACATTATATCGAGTTTAATTTTTGGGGTATTTATGAAATATAGTCCTTGGTGGTTAGCCAAAACTTTTCTAATTCTACTTGCTTGTTTATTTTTCTATTTGGGGGCTTTAGCAATTATGAAGTTATAATTTATTATTTAATTATTGTCGGGAGGTGCGAGGGAAATCGGCTGTACCGGATCTAACCCTTCTTTAATGCCGTAAATAATATGCATCTAAGCCATTTTTAATGCCACTCACAATTTTATCCTGATACTCCGGCGTGCTTAATAATAAATCTTCTGTTTTATTGGTCATAAAACCCATTTCGATTAGTATAGAAGGAACCTTTAACCAATTGAAGCCGGTCAAGTCATTACGTGATTTAACACCATTTGATTTCGCTTTTGTCTTAATAAGTATTTGATCAGAAATGATTTTGGCAAAATCCAAGCTCGGCTTTGATATTGTTTTCGTATACTTGTTGTCAGCCGAAGGATAGAAAATCGTCATCCCTTTAATTTGATGATTATCATTCCCATCACCATGTAAACGCAGCATTAAATCAGCATGCGCATCATTGCATATGTTTGCTCGTTCGCTATTAGAAATGTTGACATCATTTGAACGTCTAACCATTATGACATCATATTCGCTTTTTAATGACTGTTCTAATTTAAGTGCAACTTCCAAGGTTAATTGATATTCTGGCTTTTTCGTTGTATATCCCTGCGTCCCAGCTGATACCTTTGCTTTCATTATCTTACTTCCGGGTGCATTCGGTTCCAAGTCTAAATTCGCTTTGCGCTGATGTCCAGCTTCCACACATACAATCGGTCGTTTTTTTATTATGGATGGGGAAATACTATCTTTTGGCTTAGTATTATTAACTTCCATTTTTGTGCTCTGCGGTGTTGGTGTGGCAACAACATTGGGTTGTGTATTGGGTTGGCTTTCGATTGATTTCCCTGCACCACACCCAGACATAATGACTCCGAATAGTAGAAAAATACTTAACATAACAGACTTCATATTCTTTCAGTCAACTCCTTAGTCGTTAATTTAGCTCGAAAGCTTAAACATTCGCTTCAGCACATTAGTCTGTCCCACGAATTAGAATACCATCCATCAACAGGGATTTGATCTTTATGGGCAATCGGGACACCATTTTCAGAAAAATATTTTGTACTATTAGGGGGGATAACTGGTATTATTGTATTGTTATACATGGTTTGAAAGTAAGATTTCGTTGGAAACCTATAAGATTTTTGATGTTGATAATCACTGGGAGGGCGAAATAAGATGGATTCAAAAAAGAGATTCTCCAATCGAGTGGAAAATTACATAAAGTATCGTCCAAGCTATCCAAAGGAAGCAATTAATTTTTTGTATGTTAATTTAGGATTTAATGAGAAGTCAATTATTGCTGATATTGGTTCTGGGACAGGTATTTTTACAAAACTATTGCTTGAACGTGGAAGCAAGGTTGTAGCAATTGAACCAAATAAAGAAATGAGAAATGCGGCAGAAGTACAATTAAATGAGCATCATAATTTTGTTTCCATAAATGGTACGGCAGAGGATACTCAATTAGAAGTTCAATCAGTCGACTATATAGTATCAGCACAATCCTTTCATTGGTTTGATAGGAGACTTGCTAAAATTGAATTTTCAAGAATTCTAAGACCCAGCGGTAAAGTCATTTTAATTTGGAACAATCGCCGAACGGATCAAAATGCAATTGACCGCGCTTATGAAAATTTGCTGTCAACATATGGCAAGGATTATGCACAAGTAAGACATACGAACATTAATGAGAATGATTTAAGAGCTTTTTTTAAAGATGGAATTTATACAAAAAAGTCATTTGAAAACCATCAAGATTTTGATTTCGATGGGTTAAGCGGAAGAATGCTTTCTTCCTCTTATATCCCGATGCCTGATGAGACAAATCATAATGAAATGATGGAGAAATTGAAAATTATTTTTAATGAATATAATGAAAGTGGAAAAGTTACAATCGCATACGATACCGAAATTTATTATGGGGAGGCTTAACATTAATGATTGAGGCATTTTTTTTTGTAATTCTCATTTTAGCCAGATGATTGTTGATAGTTAATAGTTTTGACTTTGCTTAATTGTGTACCAATAAAATGAGAAGATATTTCTATCACAATATGTATTTGTTATCCAGAGATTGCACCATGTATATACGGAGGGGTTTCCAATGATTGTAAGTACGAAACTTCATATCCCCCTTATGCGTAACTCTTTGGTATCCCGACCGAGGCTGATGCGCAAGCTTAATAAGGGATTGGAAGCCAAGTTGACGCTTGTTTCCGCGCAGGCCGGTTACGGGAAAACAACAGCGTTAAGTGAATGGGTGAAACAATGCAGTGCGCTTGTGGCGTGGGTTTCATTAGATAAGCAGGATAATGATTGGATTCAGTTTTGGAGTTACGTAACAGCTTCCATCCAGGAGAGAGTTCCCGGCTTTGGCAAAACGGTCTGGTCTCTTCTTGAGAAAGGGGCTTCGGTGTCTTTGGAGCCTACGATCACGGCGTTGCTAAATGAGCTGAATCGATTAAACAGCGAACTGGTGTTCATTCTCGACGATTATCAGTTCATTGAACTTCCCGCAATCCACAATTCATTGATTTATCTGCTTGAGCATTTGCCTCCCCATATTCATCTTTATATCGCAAGTCGTACCGATTTGGCGATACCTACCGCTCGTCTTCTGGCAAAAGGTGAATTACATCGAATCATCATGCAGGATTTGCGTTTTCAACTGGATGAGGGACTAGTCTTTTTTCGGGATACTACGGATTTATTGCTAACGAAGGAGCAAGTGACCCAACTGTTTCATCAGACAGAGGGTTGGATCAGCGGGTTGCAGCTGGCGGCGATCTCTCTGAAGCGCAGTGATAATATAGCCGAGTCCATTCATCAATTTAGCGGTCAGCAGCATCATATATCCGATTATTTGCTAGAAGAAGTGCTTCATCATCAATCGGAGCAAATGCGCGCTTTTTTATTGGAAACGTCCATTTTAAGCCGAATGAACCGTTCATTGTGCCAGGCCGTAACGGCTCAAATGGACAGTCAAGAACAATTGGAAAGGTTAGAGCAATTGAATTTGTTTATCATCCCTTTAGACGATCAAAGGAATTGGTATAGGTATCATCATTTGTTTTCCGATTTTTTACAACGAATATTGTCCAGAACTGATCCGGAAAAATGGGTGCAAGCGCATATCCACGCGGCATATTGGTTGGAGAATCATGGATTTGATGAAGAAGCGGTGGAGCATTTTTTAGAGGGGAAACAGTATGCGGATGCCGTTCGGTTGATTGAGAAAAATCTTCATACGTTAGTGCAATCGAAAAATGTGGTGTTGATCAGATGGGTATCTGTTTTGCCGGAAAACTCCTTTGCTGAGAAGCCCATGATCGAACTGTTTTATATATCCATATTGCTGGGAGTCGGACAATGGAAAGCAGCTTTCAAAAGAGTGGAGCAAGCCACAATCCGGTTTCAAGCGCTGCAGGGGAAATGGACCGATGCGGAATGGAATCAGGCTATGGGCAATATTTACTTTTTTTGTGCGATCACCTCTTATCTTCAAAAAGATTTGGAGCGAACGTCGGACTACTTCGAGTTAGAAGAACGATATATGCCCGAAGGCAGTTACTTTCAAACGATGGGGTGCAACAGATATCAAGTTTATGATTCGTTTGATGATCTTCTGGTACATATCAACGATTTTCATGCAGCGGATGCATTTCTATTGAAATGGATTAAAGTGTGGGAAAATAAGAAAGAATATCCCTTTATCGGATTCTTGTATGCATCCTATAGCAAATTACTGTATGAGTGGAATCGGCTGGATGAGGCGGAGGTTTATGCAAATAAGGTACTTGGACGCAAAGACATGTTGCCATTTGCGCGGATTCTGATGCAAATTGCCATTAGCTCTTCGCGAATTCAGCAAACCAAAGGAAATCCAAACCGAGCCTTAGAGCTGTTGGAGCAGTTGAAGTCGCAGATTGACTCCCCCGATTATGAATTATTTATGTTGAAAATCGAAGCGGAACAAGCTTGTCTATCTTTGCAACAAGGCTCATTCCAATATGCTCTAGATTGGTTGCAAAGGTGCGGTCTGGCGCATACGGATGAGGTTTCATTGAATCGTATGGCAGAGCATCTATCTTTGGCCAGAGTGCTTGCAGAGTGCGAACGGATTGGAGAAGCGATGTACCTATTGGAACGGTTATATCGTTTATTATGCAAGGAAGATCGTCTCCGGGATCGAATCAAGGTATTAATTTTGCAAAGTTTGACGCTTCACCGTTCGGGTCAAACGGAGGCTGCTCTCGATCAGTTGGAGACCGCTTTACACTTGGCGGAACCAGAGGGGTACATCCGCAGTTTTATTGACGAAGGCCCTATGATGGCGGAAATGCTGTCCGCTTATTTGAAAGTACTGCAAGGCAGTCGCTTAAGAAATACCCCATCGGTTTCCTTGGTCTATGTGAAGCAACTGCTTCAAGCTTTGAATAGTCCTATGAAAGAAGAGCAATCAGTTAAGGCGACATTAACAGAGCAGGAAATGAGAATTATTAAATTGATCGAGAAGGGCTTGTCGAATAAGCAGATCGCTGAACAGGTTTATGTGACGGGCGAAACCGTTAAGTCACATATTAAAAATATGTATAGAAAACTAAATGCAAACAGTAGAGTACAAGTATTGCAGCAAGCAAAAGATCTAGGTTTACTGTAACGCAATGTAACAAAATATGCTATCCCCTACGTACTCCCCCATTTGGGGGATTTTTTAATATGTAAAATAGTTATAAAATAATGCGAATAAGTTAATTAGTGCACTTAGTGCAATCATTATAGTATGAGTATTTAAAAATTCAACCAAACTCACCAACAAGTGACAGTAAAGCGAAAGACTTTTGCAGTCTGCTTCCGCAGTGCATAAGAGAGATTTTTCTCTTAAAAATAAGGGGTGAATCGTTTTGCTTTTGGGCTTATGGAAAGGTTATATATTGAAGCGCGATATTATGAACGACAGCGGACTGGTTATTCTATCGGAAGGGACAGCTCTGACTGAAGAGCATGAGGAAGCTATCAATAATCATCACCTTGAGATTACGGAGACGGATATTGAACAGCCGGTCTTGTTGCACGGGCGCATATCTAAAGAGGAAGAGCTCATCTCCAATATGACGGAGGAGTTCTGCAGCATATTTCAATCCGTTCGAAAAGGCGGAAAGGTACCGGTCGATGAAATTTGGGAGACAATTATCCCTTCGATTCATCATGTATCCGACCAATCGAATTTGTTCGATATTTTATCCGGCATTCAGGCCAAGGACGATTATACCTACCGTCATAATATCGGGGTTGGCATTATCTCGACAATGATCGGCAAATGGCTCGGGCTGAAGGGGGATGAACTTTCGCTGCTTACTCTCGCTGCGACGCTGCACGATGTCGGCAAGGTGAAGATCGAGGACGATATTCTGAACAAGCCGGGCAAGTTCACGGATGAAGAGTATGCGACGATGAAACGGCATACGATTTACGGTTACGAGCTGTTGCGTGATGCGAAGGACATTCCCGAGAGGGTTGCTCTCGTCGCGCTGCAGCATCACGAGCGCGAAGATGGCAAAGGCTATCCGTATGGCCTTTCGGGAGACCGTCTTGATTATTTTTCTAAAATTGTTGGTGTAGCCGACATCTTTCATGCGATGTCGTCAAAGCGAATTTATAAGGATGCCATGCCATTGTATCAGGTGATGCAGCAAATGATTGAAGATGGATTCGGTAAGCTAGAACCTTTAATTTGCAATCTATTTGTGCGGCGTATGATGAATTTGGCGATCGGAGGGAAAGTGGAGCTTACGGACGGGCGGATAGCGACCATTCTCATGATTCATCCTGACGCTCCCATTCATCCGCTGGTTCAAGCTGGGGATCGGTATTATGATTTGCGGCAGTACGTTGATCTCAATGTATTTAGATTGATCGAATAATGCGGATATTACGCGGGAAAAGGCGGTTTATGCCGGTGAACAATTCGTTGGAACGGGGTCAAACATTGTACGGATTTGATAGGATGGCGATATACCGTACAGTCGTCGGGTATTTGGCGGATTTACTGATTGTCGCAGATCGGACAGGGAGGTTCATTTGGACCGAAGCGGCGAACCGCTGCATTCCGGAATTGCGGTCTAAAGAAGAACTATATGAATGGATTCATCCGGAGGATCTGACGGGGCTGAAGCGCTTTTTTTTCAGCATGGAGACTTCTTACAGTCCAATTGATCTTACGTTTCGGTTTCGAAGGATGGACGGAGAGTGGGGTTGGATGGAAGCCGTCGGGATTCCGCAGTCTTACGAGGAAGAGGAATTTGTGGTGATGACGTTACGTGACGTCACGGCGCAAAAACAGAAAGAGGAAGAGCTTCGGCGTATGGCGTTTCATGATCCACTCACCGGCTTGCCGAACCGTCGCTTGTTCGAGGAGCATCTGAGTCAATCGATTGCTCGTGCCAAACGGAACGGGTATCTCATGGCAGTCTTTTATCTCGATATTGATAACTTTAAACTGATCAATGACGGGATGGGTCATGAGATGGGCGATTTGTTCCTGATTGCATTCGCCAAACGGATCGTAGGATGTGTACGGGAAATCGATACGTTCGCGCGTCTGGGCGGTGATGAGTTTACGATTTTGCTGCCTATCGTCGATTCGGTGGGAAGTGTAGAGAAAGTCGCACGGCGCATTATGGATGCGATCAAAAAAGGATGGAACATCGCAGGAGCACGTTTTAATACGACCGCCAGCATCGGCATCGCACTTTATCCATCGGATGGAACCGATGCTGAAGTGTTGCTCCGCAACGTCGATAAGGCACTGTATGAGGTCAAGAGCAACGGGAGAAACGGATTCAAATTTTGGCTTTAAGACGACCACAATCTCAGCACAGATTATCGGGTGCAAAAGATTTTATTGTTAAGCCATTCCAACCAGATCGTGTTATTGAGGCTATTAATAGGGTTGTGGTGCAAAGCTTTGATTCATTATACCATGGTTGAAATGAAGCCATGGGTCTTTAAATGTAAAAGCTGATTCATAGAAAAGCCGCTCTAACCCAAATGGATTAGAGCGGCTTTTGCTGTGCATTTTTTTTACCGTCTACGCTTTGGAATCGTGCCTGTCTCTGGAGTTTTAACATCTAGTTGTTTAAGTAAAGATTGACCTTCGATATCAATGTTGGGCAGAATACGGTCAAGCCACCTTGGAAGATACCATGCAGAGCGATTTAGGAGAGACATTACAGCAGGAACAAGGGTCATACGCACGATGAAAGCATCAACTAACACCCCAAAGGTAAGTGCAATACCCATAGCTTTCGTTATCGGATCTTGTGTGAAAATGAAGCTGGCAAATACAGTTGCCATAATCAGACCTGCTGCAGTTACTACACGACCGCTATGGCCAAGTCCCATCACAACAGCCTCGCGAGCTTTCCCTGAATGAATATAATCCTCACGCATTCGACTTACGAGAAACACTTCATAATCCATCGCAAGGCCAAACAAAACACCCGTAACGAGCACGGGTAGAAAGCTTAGAATAGGCGAGGCTTGCGATAATCCGAGCAAGCTCAAAAGGTGACCATCTTGAAAGATAAAAACCACCACACCCAGGGATGATGAAAGACTCAGTAAAAACCCAATCACAGATTTGAGGGGAACTAGCAAGGAACGAAATACTAGGGCTAAGAGGACAATAGCTAAACCAACTACAACTAGAGCAAATACGGGCAAAGCTGAATTGAGCTTTTCCGATACATCGATATTAACAGCTGTTGCCCCTGTTATGAGCAGCTGGACCTCTTCCGTTTTCTGAAGAGCAACCGTTTCATTTCGAATGTAATGGACTAAATCCTGAGTCTCAATGGAATTTGGACCTGTTTTCGGAACAACGCTTACCAGTGCAACTTTATTCGTTTGATTCCAATTCGGTTGGGATACATAGGCTACATTGGGTATTGAACTTAACGCTTTCGAAACGTTCTGTGCTGTTTCTTTAGGATTCTTCTTCCCCAGAACATCGATTACGACGACTAAAGGTCCGTTAAATCCTGGGCCAAAGCCTTTAGAGAGCAGCTCATAGCCCTTTCGTTCAGTAGTTTCCTTAGGCTTTGCTCCATTATCGGGGAGACCTAATCTCATATGTAGCGCTGGAAGGCTGATAATGGCAAGTGAGATAATCCCAACTAAAAGAATAACCAAGGGATAGCGTGTAACAAATCGTCCCCAGCGAAGTGAAACGGTATTTTGATTTGCGGCAGTAGGCGGAGTGCGAAATATTCGCGAACTGCGTGATGGACTAATGCGATCACCAGCCATGCCAATGACTGCAGGTATTAAATTTATCGCGATTAGAACGGCTATTAAAACTGTGAATGAAGCAGCCAATCCCATAATGGAGAGGAATGGGATGCCTGTTACAGATAAACCTGCAAGCGCGATAATGACGGTTAAGCCAGCGAACACAACTGCACTACCTGCTGTAGCGACGGATCGTCCAATAGATTCATCAATATCTAAACCCTCGGCTAGCTGCTGACGATGTCTTGAGACAATAAACAAAGCATAGTCAATCCCAACGGCAAGACCAAGCATAATGGCAAGTATTGTAGCGGTTGAAGTCATTGGAATGAATCTGGAAAAGAATAAGACACACATAATGCCTATACCCACACCGATCATAGCAGTAAGGATAGGTAATCCAGCTGCGAGTAATGAAGCGAAGGTAAAAGCAAGAATACCATAAGCTACAAATACGCCAATTACTTCTGGAATAGGACTTGTCTCAAAATCCGTTAGCTGGACGGATCCGCCAAACTCTGTCTGTACCCCGGCATCGCGAGCTACCTTTGCGCTCTCTACGATATGAGCTTTGGAAGCTTTCGTTACCTTTTGCGTTTCCGACTTGTAGATGACATCTGCAAATCCAATGAGGTTATCCTGACTTACGGTTTTCAGTGCATAGGGATCAAGAATGGCAACAACTTCCTTGTCTTTACGGGCTTCATCGAAGGTAGCTAAAATTACTTTTTTGACATCCGGGGAATCCAAATTTTTACCCTTTGGTGCAGCGAAGATTAATCTTACAGTTCCACCGTTTGCTCCTGGAAATTCCTTGTTGAGCAGGTCAATCGCCACTTGCGCTTTTGTTCCCGGAATCGAGAACTCACTGCTGGTTGCACCCTTCAGAGTCATACCGAGTATAGCGGTTGCTATCAACACAACAATCCATCCAATAACCACCAAGCGACGATTGCGATTAGACCATTTTCCAAAACGATAAAGATATTTTGCCATGAGCTGCTCCTTTTGGTTTGAAGATTATATTTTTAACACATATTGCTCTAAATGATTAAGATGGATGTCTATTTCAGGCAGCTTTAGGCTTTGGAGATGGGATATCATGGCATTAGCAATCATGGGATCTACTTGCGGTTTTGTTAATTCATGATCAAGAACCGTTAGATAAGATAGGGAAGAGGTTCTTACTTTAGCCTCAAGCTTAGATTGCTGAATGCTGACACGAATGGATTGAATAGCCTTTAGGCTGTTCTCAGGGGTAAAATCGCTTTCCAATAAACTATAGTCATGCGCAGGAGATAGATTTTCCTTGTTGAGCATCGGTTTTTGCTTTTTTTGAATCATACCTTGAACCACATCATCTAAGCGATCCATGAAAAAAAGGCTAAGCTCTTCAGCGATTAACTGATTCCTATCCTCGTATGTGAAGCGATTGACAACCGTTTGGATAATAATAGCTGCGTCATATAGATAGGGCTGTGCTGCATCTCCATAAATATCAAGGATGCTTTGACAGTACCATTGGAACTCTTGCTTTTTCTTGTTGGTTATAAAAGCTTTCATTTGATCATTGATCAGGAGGTACTTTTCGTTTTTTAACGTTGCAATAAAATCACTGTATTCCAAAGTTACTTGAAGCATATGCTGGAATTGTTTAGAAAGTCTTTCTCTTGGAGATAGGTTCTTATCATTAGCTACTGTGAAGATGTCACCCATCATTTGATCATATTCATGTTTAATGGCAATAAATAATAAATCCTCCTTAGATTTAAAATAGCTATAGACAGAGCCTTTAGCGATACCTGCCGTGTCGACAATCTCTTGAATCGAAGTTGCATGAAACCCTTTATGAGCAAAGCATTTAATTGCAGCGTTAATTATTAATTGTTTTTTATCTTTCACACACACTTTCCTTCCATCGAAAATTATAAATGACCAGTCATTCTAGCTGATAAACTAAATATAGCAATATATTTTTTGATTCGCAAATAAATGACCTGGTAGTCACTAAATGTACATGAAATGTATGGATGAATAACAAATATTTTATTAATCTTATTAATAAGTTGAGAAACCCTTTATGCTAAAATTAGCCAAATCAATGAAATGAGACATTATCCTTTATTTTATAACAGGAAACGATACCTGAGGAGCTTGCTTTTAATTACATTATAATTAATAATAAATGGCGTAGGCGATTAGGATCGTATGATGCAAGCGGAAGATGTAGCCGAGCTCATCCTGGCTGCACTGAAGTTGCCACAGCGTGTATTCCTGAAAACCGCTGGGATCTGGACAACGAACCCGCAATAACCGCAATTAGACAGACGTGTGAATATAACTTGGAGGTTACTAGTATGACTCAAAAACTGTTTTCTTCGTATGATTTGAAAGGTTTGCACATAAAAAATCGCATCATCATGGCGCCAATGTGTCAGTATTCGGTTACGGCCAAAGATGGGAAGCCGAATGAATGGCACTATGTTCATTATCTCAGCCGCGCTATTGGTGGTACTGGCCTCATTATCATGGAAATGACAAATGTTGATACCGATGGCCGAATTACCGATTTCGACCTAGGTTTGTGGTCAGATGAGCATATTCCGGCATTCGCCAAAATTATCGACGGTGTACACGCTCATAGCGGCAAAATCGGGATTCAGATTGCTCATGCGGGACGGAAAGCGGAAGACGCGGCAATACCCATTGCCCCATCTGCGATAAAGTTTCCAGGATCATCTTACAAAATGCCGCGTGCACTTACAACCGAAGAGGTTCAAGGGGTCGTCCAAAAATTCGCCGATGCAGCCCGTCGTGCTGTAAAAGCAGGTGTAGATACGATTGAGCTTCATGGAGCTCACGGCTATTTGATCCATCAGTTCCAATCGCCACTAACCAATAAACGAGACGATCTATACGGCCAAGACCTTGCCCGCTTTGGCGTAGAAGTCATTCAAGCAGTCAAAAAAGAAATGCCTGCGGATATGCCTCTCATCTTCCGCATCTCAGCAGTGGAGTATGCCGATGGTGGATACGATATTGACCATGCCATCGAACTGTCCAAAGCCTATCAAGCTGCAGGTGTGGATGCGTTTCATGTGAGTACAGGTGGTGAAGGACCTGCTGGAGAGAGAAAGCCAGGCAATTACCCGGGATATCAAGTGCCGTTTGCACGTAAAATCCGTGAGGCGGTGAACGCACCAGTCATAGCAGTAGGCATGCTCGAAGATCCAGCGCTTGCTGAATCCGTTATCGGCAGCGAAGATGCAGACTTCGTAGCGATTGCTCGGGGCATGCTGCGAGATCCGTATTGGGCTACGCATGCAGCCATTACGCTTCGCAATGAGCCAAATAGCATTCCGAAACAATATAGACGCGCATACTAATATTGAAAAAGCAGCCTCCCCTGGGATATCCAAGGGAGGCTGCTTCTTGTGGTTTTGGTGCAAGAATTTCATTTTATCGGGTGGACAGCCCCATTTTTTACTCGCCTTTACTTAGACCACTAGAACTCAGATAATCATTGCGTCCGGCACCCAAACCCACAAAGAGCAAAAGCATAGAAGCTATCACCATGATCATCAGTGGAATGGACCAGGCATGTGTCAAATCATGTAAATGGCCGAACAAAATCGGGCCAGTAGCGGCCAGAAGATAGCCAACCGACTGAGCCATCCCAGACAACTCGGCAGCTTGACTAGCATCTTGCGTTCGAAGTCCAAAGAAAGCGAGCGCCAAGCTAATGCTTGATCCTACAGCGATACCGATACATATAATGCACACCCAGGTCAGAGCGACATTACCAGAGAGTAATCCGATATACCCGATAAGATGAAAAAGGACAGTAACGATGACAATACCTCGCTGGTTAGATAGCCGATTAGCTAGAAGCGGAACAAGGAAAGAAATGGGGAGACTGACAAACTGCATAGCAGACAGCATCCACCCCGAAGAGGTAATACTCATCCCCCTCTCGTGCAATATGACAGGCAGCCAAGTCGCATTGATGTAAAATAGGAAAGACTGCAGTCCCATGAATAGGGTTACTTGCCAAGCAAGGGCAGAACCCCAAATAGATCCTCCCTTTCTGGGAGCTTCCGGAATATGATGATTACGCAGCTGAGGCAGCCAGCAGATGACGGTTATTCCTGCTAAACCAGCCCAGCATGCAAGAGATCCGCGCCATCCTAAGCCAGCATCAATCGAAAGTGGGACACTAATACCTGATGCCAGAGCGCCGAACACATTCATCCCAACGGAGTAGGCACCCGTCATCGCGCCAACTTGGTTGGGGAAATCTCGCTTAACTAAACTCGGCAGCAGTACGTTGCCAACTGCAATGGCTAGTCCGATGACGAATGTTCCCACAAATAGTGTCATAACGGAGGGGAGCGAACGTACAATAATCCCAACCATTAGTAGGACGAGACTGGCCATCAAGGCAGATTCCATCCCGATTCGCCGTGCAATTCTAGGTGCAAGCGGAGAGAGGATGGCAAAAGCGAGAAGCGGTAAAGCGGTAAGCATGCCTGTTATGGAGTTGGATAAGTTAGTCTGGGCTCGAATGGCTCCCACTAAGGGGCCTAATCCTGTGAGAGATGCCCTTAGGTTTGCAGCGACAAGTATGATTCCGATTATAAGTAAAGCGGTCTTTATTCGGGAGGGAGCTTGTTGTCTTTTTCTAGCTATATGTGTAGTCATAGCCGATACACCTGCCTTTTTTAGTATCACCAAGTTGTCTTTAGATGCTAGCGTTTTAATTCGGAGTTATGATTTTTTTACGTTTTAGTTTCCCTTGCTCCAAGCTCGGCTTCGACTTACGGTTCACCAAATAAATACTAACGGCAATTAAAAAAAGTCCGATCAACAAATACACGGAAAAAGGTTCGTGCAAGAACAATGTTCCGCAAAGGACGGAGATAAGTGGGACGAGAAACGTATAAGAGGTTACCTTGCTGGCATCCCCGGAATTAACAAGTGTAAAATAGACAACCCAAGAAGCAGATATTCCGAAAATGATCCCGAAAATAAGTCCAATGAGATAGTGAACGTTCCAAGTAATGTCTGACCATTGCTCTGTACTTGATCCTAAGGCAGTTAGGACAATTCCGCCGATCATACATTGAAAGGCCACGAGCCAGATGGAATCTACTCGGTGACTCACTTTTTTAACATACACCGTACCTATTGACCAAGTTAGTGAAGTAACGAGTGCTATAACAATACCTATGATTGCGATATGACCTGATAATCCCCCTGCGCTAACTGCGGCCACACCAAGAAACCCAATAATCAATCCTATTATTTTGAGGGCATTCATCGTTTCTCCCAACCATAACCAAGCAAAAATGCCAACAAGTACGGGCTGAAGATAGACGATAACCGAGAACAATCCTGAAGGCATGTACAATAAGCCAACAGTCTGCAGCCCGTAAAATAGAATGACGTTGAACACAGATGAAAGCACATAGATCTGCCAATTTTCTCTCCAGCGAATTTGTTTCCACTTAGGTATATATAGGAAAGCCAATAGAAAACCTCCTAAAAGCGTGCGCATACCAGCGAACAGAAGAGGTGGTGTGTAGGCTAAAGCAATTTTGTAAATAGGCCAAGAAATCCCCCAAACAACAACCAAAAATGTAACAAGACCAATCGTTTTGGATAGTGATAATTTTCTCATGATGTCTCTTATTCTCCTTTTTCAATTTGAAATTCTAAAATACTATCATACGCCGCTTATCTTTCGTAATCAAATTACTAATTTTTGAATTTATGCCAACGGGCTATGCTCGCATCTTCCATGAAAGGTGCAATTGTCATGACCGATCACATGGGTACCGATGGCTTTACTAACATACTGATATCAGTGGGTGCCACCTCCTTGTAATTTGACACAATCAAAACTTTCAATTATAGTTGTATATACAAACGTTAAAAAAACCCATTTTGAAATGGGTACAATAAATTAAAATACTTATGAAGGAGAACCTAGGATGCTGGATCATTATTTTCAAAATTGCTTATATTTTACGACAAGCACGTTAACGCGAGCGATTACGAAGATGGCTGAGGAAGAATTTCGGACGACAGGACTTTCGCCTACCTACGCCTTTTTGTTAATGGTCTTAAAAGATAAACCATGCATTTCCCAGAAAGAGCTGGGTGAGATCCTGCACATGGCGCCATCCACCATTACGCGATTTATTGAAAAGCTTGCAAATAGAGGCTATGTGACAAGTAGGACAGAAGGTAAGCTTTCCCTCATCGATATAACAACCAAAGGGACTGAGTTGATGACAAGCATCGATCAAGCCTGGATCAATTTGCACAAAAGGTATGACGATATATTGGGCTTAGAAGAAAGCAAACAATTTACTAAGCTGGTCTACGAGACTAGCCAAAAGTTGGAAAAAAAGCGATAAATAGTAACGAACCAGGGTTTGACGGTTAGATCAGTTTTATTCAAAAAATTTTGTGAGTACAGTTGTATGCACAAACAACAAACGTGTAAGTATCAAATAAAAGTAACGTACACATGATAAAACATGTTAAGTTATGATTTCTAGGAGAGAGAGATGATTATAATCGTTAAATTAAGTGTCTTGGATCAATCTCCTATTTCGGATGGGAGTAATGCTGTTTCAGCTTTGGCCAATACGGCGAGGCTTGCCCGTGAGGTGGAGAAGCTAGGCTATCATCGGTTTTGGGTATCTGAGCATCATTCAGCAGCAACCCTTGCGGGTTCAAGTCCAGAGGTTTTGATTGCACATCTTGCGAGTCAAACCTCAACACTCCGTGTTGGCTCTGGCGGTGTCATGCTGCCTCATTATAGCTCTTATAAAGTTGCTGAGAATTTTCGTTTATTAGAAGCCCTTTATCCAAACCGCATTGATCTTGGATTGGGGCGTGCTCCAGGCGGTATGCCATTAGCAACGCGTGCTTTGCAGGAAGGCAAATTGAAGCACGGCATCGATCTTTATCCCGAGCAGCTGGATGACTTGATCGACTTTCTTCATGATTCCTTGGAAGATAATCATCGCTTTGCTGGGCTTGAAGCTATGCCGGTTATTGAAACTGCCCCAGAGTTTTGGCTGCTTGGTTCCAGTGGAGATAGCGCCAAATTGGCGGCTCAAAGAGGTGCTGGATTCGCTTTTGCTCAATTTATTAATGGCGAAGGCGGGGTTGATGCCATGAATGGCTATTTGCAGCAATTTCAGCCTTCCATTTTAGGTGAAAAGCCGCAGACACTTGTCGCTATTTTTGCGGTTTGCGCTGAAACGGATGAAGAGGCAAATCGTTTGGCTTCTAGTCTGGATCTTTCCATATTAATGCGGGAAAAAGGGGAGAAACCACAATGGAAAGGAACACCATCTGTGCAGCAGGCATTAGACTACCCTTATACTTCTTATGATCGAGTTCGCATAAAGGCAAATCGCAATCGCATGATTGTGGGTAATCAAGCCCAAGTGAAGGTTCAAATCATGAAGTTAAGTGAAGACTATCATACGACTGAATTTATGATCGTAACGATCACACATGATTTTAAAGCGAAGCTAAATTCTTATCAATTGCTCGCAGAAGCTTTTAAAAATTAGGAGGAGACTAAGCATGCTACCATTCACTTTTCAAAATCCAACAAAACTAATTTTCGGTAAAGGGACTTTAGAGCAGCTTCCAACCGAGATCCAAAAATACGGTAAACGTGTTCTGCTGGTTTATGGCGGAGGCAGTATTAAAAAGAATGGCATTTATAATAATGTATTGGAAATACTGAAAAAGGCCGGAGTGGAAGTAACTGAATTAGCGGGGGTAGAGCCGAATCCTCGTTTAACTACAGTCAACAAGGGTATTGCGCTTTGCCGTGAAAATAACATTGATTTGATCTTAGCTGTTGGTGGCGGCAGTGTTATCGATTGTGCTAAAGCGATAGCAATAGGTGCCAAATATGAAGGTAATGTTTGGGACATCATTACACATAAAGCGACTGGTCAAGATGCGCTGCCTTTAGGTACAGTATTGACTATTGCCGCTACAGGTTCTGAAATGAACTCAGGTTCAGTCATTACAAATTGGGAAACACAAGAAAAGTTAGGCTGGGGAAGTCCGCATACTTTCCCGAAATTTTCTATACTGGATCCACAACATACCGTATCACTTCCGGCTATCCAAACCGTTTATGGGATGGTTGATATTATGTCTCATGTGTTGGAGCAATACTATCACAATGGAACGAATACAGTCCTTCAAGACGCGTATAGCGAAAGCTTATTGAAAACCGTGATCAATACAGCGCCAAGGCTGCTCAACGATCTAACAAGCCTCGATAATCGTGAAACGATCCTATATTGCGGTACTATGGCCTTAAACGGCATCCTTAGCATGGGAGTCAAAGGAGATTGGGCAACGCATAATTTGGAGCATGCTGTTTCAGCCATTCATGATATCCCACATGGCGGTGGACTTGCGATTTTATTCCCCAACTGGATAAAATATACGCTGAAAACCAATGTTGCACGCTCCAAACGCTTAGCTATTGAGGTATTTGGGGTGGATCCGTCTAACAAGTCAGACAAGGAAGTTGCTGAAGCTGGCATTCAAGCACTTCGTGAGTTTTGGATTTCGATCGGTGCTCCAAGTCGGTTAGCAGATTATGATATTGATGCTTCTTCTATTGAGCTTATTGCGGACAAAGCGATGATTTATGGAGACTTTGGAAACTTTCAAAAATTGACCCGTTCGGATGTTGTAAATATCTACAAGATGTCATTGTGAAAATACGATCTGAGGAGGCTCATTTATGTCAGTCAATAAACAAATTATTTTAGCAAGCCGTCCACAGGCGATGCCGACAGAGGATAACTTTTCAATTGTGGAATCCCCTATACCGCAGCCGATGCAAGGAGAACTGCTGTTACGTACGCTTTATATTTCAGTAGACCCTTACATGCGCGGTAGAATGAACGATCGCAAATCCTATGTCCCTCCCTTTCAAGTAGGAGAGGCTGTTACGGGTGGTAATGTTAGTCAAGTTGTCGAGTCAAAGAGCGATGGTTTTAAAAAAGGTGATATTGTTGTGGCTAATTCAAGCTGGGCGCTATATTCCACTGTGAAGGCAGCACAAGCAACGAAGATTAATCCGGATTTAGCTCCTATATCAACTGCATTAGGCGTTCTTGGCATGACTGGTCTAACGGCTTACTTTGGTTTGTTGGATATCGGCCA
>JAQBPR010000232.1 GCA_028287395.1 Bacilli bacterium | reverse complement strand
CGATTAATAGAGATAGAATCGGCGTAATCCAACTAATTCCCAGCCTTTTTTACCCATTTGTTGGGAAACAGAGCAATATCATATCTGGGGTATAAAAAACACGTCCTTTTTCAGTGCTCTCCATAATCGTTGTATGAGAAATGTGCAATCCCCGTTCGCTCATCATTTCTGTTAATCTCGATGGCTTAAGCTATATTTCAAATACCATCTAACCGTTAACAGTATTATATCCGCTTCGTAATGTTTCCACTTAAAAAAATCCAATGTTGTTTTCAACTTAATTTACTCCATCCATGTATTCTTTTAGAACTAATATTAGCATGGATGAATTTCTTGCACCACAACCGAAAATCAGGAGTTTTCGCTATAAAACGGAGAAATCGCGGTGGATAAGAACCCTGCTTACCCACCAGCAATAGAACAGTTAAAAGATGAAAAGAGTCTATCGAAAGAAACCATAATAAGACAGGCGAAGTACCTTAACAACATAATAGAACAGGATCATCGTTTTATAAAAAAAATTACGAATCACATATTGGGATTTATTGTTCCTGAAATCCCTTACCATCTTACAGATAATAAGATGATTTCCGCTTCGTAATGTTTCCATTTGAAATATTCGATGCTTTTTCCAATAAAATTTGCCCCAATCCATATGCTTTTCTAAGGCAATATTAGCATTTTAATTTTTTATAAGGTCTTCCATTTTGTTATTCATTTATTTCCCCCTCTAAAGATAGGTTAAATGTTAAATCTATATCCTGCACCCCATATGGTTTCGATAAATTGAGGCTTCGACGGATCTACCTCAATCTTTTCTCTTAGTCTACGAATGTGAACGGTTACTGTATTGTGATCTCCTGTAGTATCCCATCCCCACAATTTTTCAAATAAATGCTCGCGAGAAAATACATGGTTCGGATTCATTGCCAAGAAAGTAAGTAAATCAAATTCTTTTGTGGTAAAAGTGACTTCTTTATTTTTTAAATAAACCTTGCGTGGCGTACGATCAATGATTAAACTGCGAATTTGCAATAATTCATCTTTCGTTTCTACCTTTCTCGAAAATCTTTCATACCTTAAAAGATGTGCATTGACCCTTGCGACAAGTTCACCGGTACTAAATGGCTTGGTAATATAATCATCCGCTCCAAACCCCAGACTTGTTATTTTATATAAATCCTCCTGCCTTGCTGATACAACTAAGATTGGGATGTTTAGCTTACTACGGATTTGTTTGCATATTTCAAAACCATCTATTTTCGGCAGCATCAAATCAAGGATAATTAGATCATACTGCCCTGAGAGACCAAGCTCCAGCCCCTTTTTACCATCCATTTCAATATCAACTGTACAACCACTTGCTATAAGATAGTCTCTCTCCAACTCGGCAATTAAGATTTCATCTTCAATGATTAATATCCTTTTCATTCTTCATCAGCTACTTTCGTTTGCTATCATGCGTTGTTGCCCGATACAAATATAGGTAATCGAATATAAATCGTTGTACTTTCACCATAACTGCTTTGGACCCCGATTTCCCCATCATGACCCTCAACTATTTGTTTAGCTATTGCAAGACCAAGACCACTTCCACCCGTAGTAGTATTCCTTGATTGTTCTGCTCGGTAAAAACGATCAAATATAAAAGGCACAGATTCAAACTCAATTCCTTGACCATTGTCCGTTATCTCAATCACGATACTATTGGCAATTTCTTTTCCTTTTATTGATATTACCTTGATGGGCTTATCCATATATTTCACACTGTTAATGAAAATATTAGTCATTACTCTTTTGAACTTTTCACAATCAATATAAACGAATGATTCTCTAAGATCATGAAGATCCACCTCAATAGAGACATCATTCTTCTCCAAATCATACTGAAGCTCTTCGATAAAATCATCCAAATACTTCCCTATATTCACTGGTTCCAAATAAAAAGGAACCCGTTTTAAATCCAATTTCGAAAATAGAAAAAGTTCATCGATTAAATGGTCCATTCCTTCTGCTTGTGAACAGATAATTTCTATATACTTCTCTATCATTTCTGGTGTATTGGCAATTCCATCTTGAATGCCTGTAGCATATCCTTTAATTGAGGTAATCGGCGTTTTCAAATCATGTGATATATTAGAAAGCAATTCTTTGCGATTATCTTCATATTTAAGCTGTTTTTCAATGGATTCTTTTAATTGAATTCTCATTTCCTCAAAAGCAACGCTTAATTGACCTATTTCATCGCGTGACATATTAGTAAGTATGAAATCGAGGTTGCCTTCTTTGATTTCTTTTGCCGCTTCTTTTAATTTTTTCAGTGGTCGAATGATACTTCTTGAGACAAAGTACGTCAATACAGAATGGGTAAGGATTAAGATAAGTAGTAAAGCTATTAATAAGAGCGGGAAAAATTTTTGTGCAAAATGTACTATTGGATTCACTTCTCTAATAAAAAAGAGACTGCCCTGGCTTTTATCGCCAAAAGTAAAATCAAATTGATCAATATTGTATATTAGATTTCCTACTCGCTCGATTTTCTCGTCATCGTAATGTTCCGCTTGCTTCATATCCGTTAATTGCTGTAATATTTCAGGTTTGATAATAGTCGCTGTAACATGGATGAACTGGCCATCTTTTCTTAGTACTACACCTGTATGTGTTTGTTTAAGATCATTATCGACTTTCTTTAAGTAGACCGGAAGTGTATCAGGATTTGTTTCAACGAGCCGTTTTAATTCATGAAAAGTATTTGTTTCGTTATGACTATCAAACCAAATCGCATTATTTCCATTGATTGAAAAATTCCAAAGCTCCTTTAAATCACTTTTAAATGCAGTTAGAAGCAACAGCGTGGCAAGGGCAAACAATACAAGGGGAATAATCAACATAGCCAAATATGAAAATATTAATCTCATGCGAATGGACATAATATTCCCGCCAATCAGAACTCTTTTTTATCAAATTTATAATAACCTAAGGAAAATAACAAAACCGAGCTGGATAAAAGGAACATAAAAGAAGTAAACCGTGCTTTGGCCGATACCACATGACCCAACCATAATAAATGCCAATCCGTGTATGCAGCAAGAGAAAAATAAGTTGCTGAATGAAAGAAAACAGGTAATAATTTAGCTGCAGCATACAAAATAATCAGGAAAATTAAAGCGCTACTGCTCCGTCTAAAAAATTGAGAAATAAAAATCGCGGCAATACTAATGGCAAACATCGAAAGAATAGCAGCACTATAGGCTTTAATAATGTTAAACCATCCTCCAACAAGCTGAATATCCGTGAATATTAAGCCACAGATGGCATTGATCACCCCGATAATTAGAAGAACGGATGCTATTGAAATCCCTAAAGCAACCGTTTTAGCAAGAAATACCTTGAGACGACTTACTGGGCGAAGTAAAGTAAGCTTCATATTGTGCGAAGAAATCTCTCCTGGGAATAGGTCACTGGCCAATACAAATATAAATAAAGGAAGAATAAACAATGTAAAAATATCCAATACATTAATTGAAAAGCCTTCATTTGTCGTAGAAATGCCAATAATCCCTTGCAATTTCCCAATAAGCAGAGCCACAATTATGGGCAATAATGCACAGAAAGAAAGGAAAACAATCGTTTTCTTTTTGTAGAATAATTTGGTCAATTCATTCCGCAGTGCAGCATTAAAACTAGGCATGGATCTTTTCCTCCCTCGCAAGCTTTAGCTGGTTAATAAAATATTGCTCAAGAGATTCATGCTCCGTTAATAAATCTGCGACAAGCCCTTCAGTTAAAAGTTTTCCTTCATATAAAATACCGATTCGATTGCACATCTGTTCCATTTCATTAATCATGTGACTGGAAATGAGGAAGGTTACCCCTTGCTCTTCAGAAAGACGCTTAATAAGTTGGCGAAAATCTACTAATCCTTCAATATCTAAACCATTTGTCGGCTCATCCAAAATAACTAAATCCGGATCAGCAATCAAAACAGCTGCAATCGCCAGTCTCATTTTCATCCCTGTAGAAAAATTACTTGCTTTTTCGTTGCGATATTTAATAAGCCCTACTGTTTCCAGCATCTTATCTAACTCAGCATTAGAAACGTTAGGATAGTAGGAAGCTGTCATTTTCAAGTTTTGAAAGGCGGTCATATACTCATAAGAATCTGCAGACTCAATGATACAGCCTACTTTTTTCATAGCTTTCTCATAATGCTCCATTGGATTCAATCCAAAAATCTTGACAGTACCTTTATTAGTACGCATTAAACCAGTAATAATTTTTAATAAAGTTGATTTCCCTGCACCATTAGGTCCAAAAAAGCCAAAAACATCGCCTCGATAAACATTAAAGCTTACATCCTTAATGCCTCTTTGGTTCTTATATATTTTTGTGATTTGATGGATCTCTAAAACCTTTTCCATTATGACCTCCTATAATATGCTTGTAGGTAAAGTACAAGTTGTACTTTACCTACAGCAATTTCCTTTATTAGCGCCTAGTATTAATTTTTTTGGTTTTCGTCATCTTTAACACCCTGCTTGTGTTCGAGGACTTTTACATTTTTTCCAGTAAGATCGATTGTGTCCGCTGTTGTGCCATTGAAACCGTTTAAATCAGCAGTTAATTGAAGCACAACTTGGTGCGATACGCCTTTAGCATCTTTTCCGGATACAGTGATAGAAGCTTCTTGGTGCTGGATGAAGTTAGCAGCATTGATGGTAGCTTTTAGATCTACTTGTTCGATAATTATATTTTGTGTCAAAGCTGGCAATGCTGGTTTTAAGTCAAAACCAGGTATTTCTCCCTGTTTCTGATTCAGCTCTTTGCCATCCAAAGCATTCTTGATCAAAAGGGAACCAACCGCATTAACTACAGGAGGCAGCTGAGCATTAGATAAGGAAACCGAAACGTCTTTCGTTCCATCCGCTTTGTTGTCTAACGTTACACTGTTTTGCAGGTTGCCTACTAAGGAATCAATAATATTCTCAACCTCTGTAGGAATTTGCTTGCTTTCAGGCTTTTCATTCTTATTCTTCTTCTCTGCACGACCCTGCTCTTGATAATAAACGTCCGAATCGCTGTTCTTGATAATGGATTGATTGTTTTGACGATAGAAATCAATCGTTTGTTTTTTGCCATTGCTATCAATGGTAGCCGAGCCACTCTGTGTCTCGTTCGTTAGGTTAGCTTTAGCTGTTCCCGTCACATTAATTAAACTAGCTCCATTATCAATCAAGCTTAATCCGCCACTCGCAGAAACACTGTCTAACGCACGCGTTGCTTTTATGGCATCTTTATAAACACTGTATCCAGATGTGCTTGCCATTGCTGCAAAACCGCTCGTTACCATTACCACGCTACTGATTCCAACAGCGCCTAAAATCACAAATCCTTTTTTCATTCCTCTCATCCTCCATCTTTAATAAGGTCAGGAATTACCCTGTATCGCCCATACTAAACTCCAAATCTTAAGTCAACCTAAACTAAATATTAAAATCATATAAACTGCTTTTATTATAAGAAATGAAGATGAAAAGAAAATGAGAAAATTTTATGCTAAAAATATAGTCTTTACGTTCCAATAATCCAACAAAGTTTGTATCGATGAATGACTATAAATGAGTTGACAAAAAAATAGCCCAAATGACGGGCTATCTCCAGTAAGAGCTTCAGATTAATTGTTTATCCTTACTTGCTTTAAATTTCCTGATAAGATCTTGCATAATGCATCATGAATTTAATTGGTTAGCTATTTGTCTATAAAAAGTGGTTACTTGGTAAAAGTATGGTTGCACTTGTTGATCTCCACGAGAGCCACGGCAAAGCAAGCTCCTCCACTCCCTCGGTATCCGTTTAATTTCCATCTGCGGCTCGATGGACTTTGGCTCGCAGGGTGTTGTCAGGCTGATATTTCTTCTTCCAAATTCTTTAGACTAGGGGCTTTAGACCCTCAGCGGTGAATGCGAAGCTAGAGGATTGTTACAGCCTTCTTCTAATACTCCAGCAAAAAGGTTTTATTGTCTTCAAGTTAATTTGTAATAAATATCTGATATACTGTTTAAATCCATTAATGGATATTTCACTAGTTTGCCCACATTTGTGTCTTCGGACATTAACCCAAAGGTTAGCGCTCTACTTTTTCAATATAATTTTAGCGATCGATCCGTCTATCTGCAATTATTTCACGCTATGCTAGAGTATTTCACTTCAGGCAATGATAAACCGCCATCATATCTCGTTTATTCAACTCACGAATACGATTGAAAATAGGAATATCTGCAACTGCCTCAGTTAGTAAACCTTCAGCTACAACATCACTTACTTTGCCAGTAAGCCATGTTTGTACATCTATGCCCTCGACGATTTCCTTGCGCCCTTCATCATTGATGCCACTTACATAACAGCTAACACATGGCACCGATAATTTAAAAACCCCATCATGGAGATTATCTTCTGAAATTACTTTCTTTCCGTCACAGAATGGACAGGGATGCGTTGCTTTAATCTTATTAATTAGGGTAACAATTTTATTGTAATTAAACGCTTCGTAGACATAAGTTAGTTTTTTATATTTGCCATTGGTGAAATACTTATCAATAATAGTTTCTCTAGTTTCAACAATATTGGCAAAATCACAGATGGTAATCAAGTTTTTACTGCTGATCGCCTCGAGGTTACCTTTAATCTTGTCCCAAAAGGGTACGGCATTTTGTAAAACCACTTCATAGCCAACAAAGCTTGCAAGTTCCAGTTCAAGCATTTTCAGCGCAACTTGTGTTTCCCTAGGGAGTAAGGAGACATCTTCCGTAAGTGCAAGATCGCCGCCAACAATTGATTTTAGTTTTTCTAATTCTGGTAACTTCCCTACGGTTTTTATGACCTGATCAATCGGTTGCTGAATAATCTCACGAATATCCGTGTCACCAAATTTTAGCTTTTTATGATGGTTCAATACGGTTCCTTGACAAATTGGACAGGGAATCATTTCTCTTGAGGCTTTCATTTGCTCTTTAATATTAATAGACTTCGAAATAGACATATACCGCCCAAGGATGAGATTAAAGCCTTCCCATGTTCTCGAAGCCTTCCCTGCTTTATCATAAAATGACTTTTCCCAATAACCATATAAGAAAGTATGCTTTTCTGCTTCTGACATCTCATTAAAGCTTTTACTAATATCGTGACCCAGTTCGTTCTTTAGCTCATCAAATAGGAATTGCAATTTGGCATATTGATAATATTTCAAAACTTCCATGACATCTGGATGTAATAAGCCATCGAAGAATGGTACTGTTTTGTCTTGAATGACCACATCAATATCAAATTGTTGAATGACACGACGACCCGAACAACTTGGACAATGATTTTCTTGATAATAGAAATCGAAGCTTCTTGTATCTTTATTGGTCGGATGAGCAGCCACAATATGGTTGATCAGTCTACCCATTTCATAGAGAAAACTATATTGACTATACAGGTGTCGTTCAAGATCAAT
>JAQBPR010000206.1 GCA_028287395.1 Bacilli bacterium | reverse complement strand
GAATTAACATTAAATCTGCCCTTTTCTTATTATCTTTAGAACCTTGATCCAACAAAATTACTTGATGCTCCGCAATATGATTCGCATTATCTGTTAAATTCTGTGATAATACCGCTAAAGCGCTACTTGCCTTTGAAATGGCCAATTTAACTTGTTGTTTTTTTAGATAATCAATTACTATATTCATAGCCTTTCTAATATCTTGATTGGATTCCATCATGATTTCCAAATCTTTTTTAATATCTTCTTTCTCTACAATATCTATTGTTTGTTGGATTAAATCCGTTAATTTCTGATTGGTTGTAACAACTAATTGTTGCTTTTCCTCAGAGTCAATTATTAAAGAACTGTATAGAGTACTTATTTGTAATGTCGCATAGTATTTAATCGCCTGCGTATTATTTAAAATCACAAGATTATAGTTTAATAATTTATCATAAGAATTATTCACTTTTTGCTAAGAATAATAAGATAAAGCAGTAATAACTCCCAATAAAAGGGCCACAATTAAGAAAGCGCCATTAATTTTATGAGAAAGTCTCATTCGAAATGATCCATAAGTTATTTTTTTTGTGTGTACTATCATTCTGGAACCCTCCCACTTACTCTTAAATATAAGAACGCCTTCAATTTTTGTTAACAAATTCTATGGGTTATATAGTTATTGCAGTTTTAATAGCTTCCGCAACTGAAATTACTGTAAACTTAGCTGATTGCTTAAGTTCTGGATGACTCGTATTCATTACAAAACTATTCGGAGTAAATCGAAACATAGCAAGATCATTGAACGAGTCACCAACACAAGCCAACTCGTCAGGTAAAATCCCCATATTATTAATTAGGACAGCTAAACCTGTTCCCTTATCTACATTTCTAGGCATAATGTCAATCCCATCAGGGTCTGAAAAAAAGGCGGATATATTATCTCCAAATATTCCATTTAAATAATTTAGTAGTTTTTGAAGATCAGTCACATTTCCATATATAGATACTTTAGTTACATTTAGACCTTTTTCTATATCCTCAAGTAGCTCTTTATTTTCCCTTAACGGAGTTAAAAACCGCTCTCCTATTCTTGTGGTTTCATTATTACTCTCAATCACAAAATTATCGCTTGATGTACATATGATCGTTACAAGTTCAGGGAACTGTAACAAAACGGAAGTAATAATCGATTTTATGGTTACATTGTCGAATATCCTTGCAGCTATTAGATTACCATTTTTATCATAGATTGAAGCTCCGTTCTGGCAGACTGCATGATAATTCCCGCCTATCTGATTCATTATATATATGATCTCACTATACATTCGACCTGAAGCTAAACAAAACTCTACCCCTGATTGATTCATGGCAACTATGGCTTCTATATCCGATTTTTTAATGTTTTTATTAATATCTAATAAAGTTCCGTCAATATCACTTACAAATAGCTTTATCATATTTAATTCATCCTATTATAATAAATTAACGTTAATGTTAGTAATATACCTCGACTTTATAATTGTGTCAACACACTTATTGCAAGCATTTGAGAACCCTCATTTCATAGCCAACCAATAAGAGAAACTAACATAATATACAAATGAGATTGATGCTGATGTATTTAGTTAGTAATTAGAAATTGAACTAATAGCGCTACATCGTCTTGCTCATGTGCAATAATTTCTAGATCCAGTTTGTGGGCATCATGAAACAGTTTACTCAATCCCACATATTGACTTAATTTCGATTTTAAATTCAAACGATCTCCATCTTTACTAATCAGCTCTACTACTCCCTTACAGTTGTCTAAAACCTTTAAAAATTCATCTACATTTTTTAAATTGTAAAATTTCATACTTTCCCCCCCTAGTCACTTTATCAATTATTTCTTTATGTACTTTCTCTAATTATTAATCGGGTTTCGAGGATTTCACAAAATTTGCTTTTATTTAGCGGATCCTTTATTTTCCGAAGTAAAATATCAATGGTTCTCCGTGACATTGTGCTTTTGGAGTTGCTTACTGTCGTTAGCAGCATAGGAAAAAAGAATCTTGATTGGATATTATCGAAACCAACCACAGAGAAATCTTTTGGAACACTAAAGCCCCTTAAATTTAGCATATGGATTGCCTCCCATGCCATCATATCACTAAAAGCAAAAATTCCGTCGAAAGCTATACCTTCCAGCAGCAATTTTTTAATTTCATTTTGAGAATCGCCAGAAGTAACCCCTATCTCCCTTACAAGTGCCGGATCAAATGAGATTCTAGCTTCTTGAAGAGCCAATTTATAACCCTGAAGTCGGTCTTTGGCGCTAGAAATATAAGAGGGTCCATTCAGAAATAGGATTTTTTTTCTTCCTCTATCCAACAAATGCTTTATTGCAATATACCCGCCATTTACATCGTCACACACAACATAATCAATATCATGTTCGTTTTCAAAACGTCTTCCTAATAATACAAAAGGAATTCCCGTTTTCTGCAGAAAGCGAATGTTTTTAATTCCTCTTTGCGTCGGACAAATAATAATACCGTCTACATTTTGGGAAATAGCAGACTGAATAGCCTTTTCTTCGAGATGATCATCTTCTTCTGTGGTAATAATAAAAATTGTATATCCGCGTTTCCTTGCTAATATTTCAATTTCCTTAACTGTAATCCCGAAGTGAGGATTCGAAATATCCCCAATGATTACTGCAATAGATTTCGTAAAGCCTGACCTTAATGAACTTGCTACTGTATTTACGAAATAGCCCATTACTTTAGCTGTTTCTTGAATTACTTTCCTCGTAGACAAGGATATTTCTTCTTTATTTTTCAAAGCCCTAGATACTGTATTAATCGTAAATCCTGTTCTTTGGGCAACATCTTTTAATTTAATTTTTTTAACTTCCATTTCGCAACGCACTTCCTAATCTACTATTAAGAATCTTCTCTCACCGTATAAAAGTTATAATTAACGTTAATGTAACTGATAATGTTATATTAACAAATTTATTTCGTTATGTCTATTCATTTTTCTAGACAAAAAAACCTGAGAGTCATTTATCATGATCTTCCAGGTTTAGATGAATCATTTTAGGTGCTATCTCTTACAATTAGCTGTGTTTGAATAATTTCATTAAATATCGTATGTGCTATCGGATCATTTATTTTTTTTAGTAAAATATCCACTGCCCGTTTGGACATTTTGCTTTTTGAATTAGCAATGGTAGTAAGTGGAAAAGGAAAGAAAAACCTAGACTGAATGTTATCAAAGCCTACCACTGCGATATTTTCAGGCACCTTATACCCTCTTCTGTTTAAAGTATATATCACTTCCCATGCCATCATATCGTTAAAAGCGACTACTGCTGTAAATTGGATGCCTTCATCTAAAACCTTCTTTATAACCTGTCTGCTGTCGCCTGAGACAACACCAACCTCTTGAATCAGTTCATTGTCCACCTCTATTTGGTGCTCATTCATAGCTTTTATATAACCTTCAAGTCTATCTTTAGCGCTTGATATATAGTCAGGTGCTTTAAGAATCAAGATCCGCTTGTGTTCCTTTTCCAAAAGATGCTTCGTGGCCAAGTAACCACCATTGGCGTCATCACAAATGACATAATCGAAATCTGTACGCTCGAATCTTCGTCCAAGTAAGACAAAAGGAAGCCCTGTTCTTTTTAAATATTCAATATTATCAACACTCTTTTGAACCGGACAAATAATAATTCCATCTACTTGCTTTCCTAGAGCCGAATTGATTGCTTGCTCTTCTAGCTCACTATTTTCTTCCGTATTGATTACTAAGGAAACGTAACCATGTTTTCTAATTGATTTTTCAATTTCTTTGACCATAATTGCAAAATGAGGGTTAGAAATATCCCCTATTATTATAGCTATTGTTTTTGTTGATCCCGATCTCAAAGAGCTGGCCAACGAGTTGTTTATGTAACCCATTTCTTTAGCTGTCTTTTGAATTAGTTCTCTTGCCTGCGTTGAAATGTCATCTTTATTCTTCAAAGCCCTAGATACAGTGTTTATAGTATAACCAGTTTTTGAGCTAATATCCTTAAGTGTTACTCTTGTTATTCTAGTATTAGCCATCTTGTAAGCTCCCTTGAAATATCTTGTATTTCATTGCTATCATGAGCGTACCATTAGTTACTTATACAGTCAATTCAAAAACTTTTCTCAGACATGATTATGTACTCCCCCTGATTTCACAGCAGCTTAACCATTTCCGAACCATAGTCCAAATGATAGCGTAGCGTAAACCAAGAACAAATGCAGTAATTCCGCAAGTAAGCGAAACTAGCATTTGCTCAAGAATTAAATCAACTGACAAATAACAAGTATTCCAACCGAAAGGATTGTTGCGGAATCTTTTACACAGCATTCTCACCAAAACTATAAGAAATTACATTAGTCTGTGTCATTTGTTCCTTTTCTGAAATTTCTCCTGCGATACTTCCGTCCCGCATAACGTAAATACGGTCGCTCATACCAATCAATTCCTGCAAATCAGAAGAAATCATTAATATAGAAATGCCCTGACTAGCAAGCACATCAATCATCTTATAAATTTCCGCTTTAGCGTTGACGTCAATTCCTCGGGTTGGCTCATCCAGAATCAACAACTTCGGATTCGATACTAGCCATTTCCCCAATGCGACCCGCTGTTGATTTCCACCGCTTAACGTATTGACTTTTTGGGAAATGGATTTACTTTGAATGTTTAACTGTTTTACCATATTTTCAGCAACTAACGTTTCTTTACTTTTCTTAAGTAATCCTTTAGAAAACAAGAGTCTCAATGAAGCTAACGTAATATTTTGTGCAATATCCATAGAAATAATAAGTCCTTCCGATTTACGATCCTCGGAGACATACGCCATTCCTCTACCAATTCGTTCTTTAATCGAAAGATTAGATATTAGCTCTTCGCCGAAATAAACTTCACCTTCGAATCTTTTTCTAGCCCCGAATATTGTCTTTGCAAGTTCCGTACGGCCTGAACCAACCAATCCTCCGACCCCCACTATTTCTCCCTTGTTTACATGTAGATTTATCGGCAACGTATGAGCATTCAATCTAATATTATTTACCTTTAGAACAGGCTTCTCTTGTACTTTATGGTTGCAAACATACATTTCCCCAAACGTTCTTCCAACCATCATTTTTACAATATCATCGGAATTCACATCTTCTACATTCTTGGTTCCCACATACTTGCCATCTCTCAATACTGTTATTCGATCACCAATTTCCAAAATTTCTTCAAAGCGATGAGAAATATAAATAATACTAACATCTCTCTGCTTGAGGTCACGAATAAGTTGAAACAGCAATTCGATTTCTTTACTTGACAAACTTGCCGTAGGCTCATCCATAATAATAAGATCCGACCTATAGGATAACGCTTTTGCAATTTCCACAATTTGTTGCTGACCTGTGGACAGATCACCCAAAACCGTTTTCGGGTCGATGGTAAAACCTAAAGAGAGTAAGAGCTTTCTACTCTCTAAATAAATCGCCGATTGATTAACAAAACCGTTTTTCTTCGGCTCTCTCCCCAGAAATATGTTGTGAGCGACATCTAGGTTCGAGCACAAATTCAGTTCTTGATGAATAAAACTAATACCGTGCGCCCGGGCATCCTTGGTAGACTTAAATTGTACCTGCTTTCCTTTCCATTGCACCCTTCCTTGATCCGGGGGGATGATACCTCCAAGTACTTTCATTAAAGTAGATTTACCCGCGCCGTTTTCACCCATGAGAATATGAACTTCCCCTTTTCTCACTTCGAAATCGATATTATCTAAAATCTTGACCGTAGTATATTTCAACGCTTTACCTTCACCATCATAAATATATTTAGATATGCCCTTCATTGTAAGTATGGTATCCAATTTTGAATCCTCCTCATGTTAGCGCACGATTTTTCATATTCTCTAGTATAATAGCTATCAAGATAATGAGCCCCATGAACGCTTGATACATATAATGCGAGATACCGAGCAGATTGATGCAATTTTCAATCATTTTAATTATAAGAACACCAAATAAACTGCCAAGAATTTTACCCGAACCGCCAAATAAACTGGTACCTCCTATAACTGCTGCAGTGATAATTTCAAAAGTAAAACTGCTTCCTCCCATATCGGGCTGAGCAGAGTTAACTCTTATCGTTAAGAGGATGCCAACTACAGATGCAAGAGTACCGCTAATTGCATAGGTAAATATCGTGTACTTCCCAACCTGTATGCCACTAAGGAGACTTGCATTACGATTAAAGCCTGATGAGAATAAAGAACGCCCAAATGTTGTTTGGTGTAATAAGATGTAATGAATGCAGACGATTATTAAACAAATGTACACTGACAGTGGCAGCAAAAATACCTCTGTATTTCCGTAAGCGAGAAACTGCTTAGGCAACTGGTTTACAACGTTCCCTCCACTGATGATTTGTGCCAAACCATATATAATATACCCACTACCTAATGTTGCAATAAAGGAGGGAACTTTGATTTTTTCAATAATGATTCCATTTCCGCTTCCAATTAGTAGTCCAGTCAAAACCGTTATTCCAATAGCAAAGGGTATTGGTAACCCATATGTTTTCACCAGAATACCTGATAGAATTGAAGCAAACCCTACAATAAACCCAATTGACAAATCAATGCCACCAATAATTAAAACCAACGTCATACCCATACAAGCAATTATCGGTATAGCTGACTGCTTTATGATAAGCAAATTATTATCCAAACTCGCAAAATGAGGAACAGTTAACATGGCAATCAGCCATAGTCCGACAAAACTAATAAAACTGCCGTTTTCTCTCAGAAAAAAACGTCCGCTCCCGAGAACATCTAGCTGTTTCACTGCAGATATGACAGAAGAGTTTGTCGTTTTCATAGAGCCACCATCCTCGATTTTTTTTCCCGATTGTATATACTTAAAGCAACAATTAGGATAATGATACTACCTACAAAAATATTTTGAATAAATGGATGAATACCTAGCAAGTTTAGAGCATTACGTAAGCAACCTATAATGAGTGCCCCTATGATAGATTGACCAACCTTCCCTTCGCCCCCCATTAAATTGACTCCTCCAATAATACATGCAGCAATGGCATCCAATAAGAAAGGCTCTCCTTGTGTAGGATGTGCAGTGTCCAATTGTGCACTTAACAATATCCCCGCTGCAGCCGAACAAAAACCAGAAAATGCGAATACTAAAAGCTTTAACCTTCCTATTCGAATACCCTCATTCTTGACTACCGTTTCATTATTCCCAAGTGCATAAACATGATTTCCAAATGGTGTATAATTTAGCAAATATAAACCTGATAGTAAGAAGATAATCAAGATAAAATCTGAAATCGGGATGCCTAATATTAGTCCATTCCCAATCTGAACATAGCTATTAGGAAAGCCCCCTATAGAACTACCATCATTAACGATTAGTGCTATACCTGTACCAAGCTGCCCTAATACTAAAGTAGCGATAAAGGCAGGAATACCAAATTTAATTATCAAAAACCCACTGGATAGTCCAATCAAGAGACCAACTAATAGCGAAATACAAATGGATAAAGCGATATTGACGTCCTGTAGCATCAGCATGCCGTTCAACATTGCGCAGAGTGAAATGATTCCACTAGTAGACAAATCAATTCCCCGAATTATGATTACCAATGTAGCACCAACTGCACATATCGCAATAATAGAACACTGTCTAATGACGTTCAATAAATTATCAGGGTTTAGAAAATTAGGGATAAAAGAACCAAGAATTATAAAAAAGATAATAATTAGCATTATTGATCCATATTTGGTGCTTCGAAGTTTTTCTATCAATGTTCTCTCTCTCCCATGTCATGAAAAATAATTTAGGAAGGGAATTATTGAAGATTATCCCTTCCTGTTTCTACCTTAAAATGCTGTTTTTAATGCATCCGTTAAATTACTCTGATCGTATAGGTTTGTGCCAGAATCAATAGTCTTTTTCACTGCATTAATCTCTAATTTCCCATGTAACACTTGAAGAACAGTATCTGCAGCCATGTCGCCTATCTTAGCAGGAAATTGTGCCATTGTTCCTGTAATTTGATGATTCTGGATCATATCAACGCCTTTTTTGGAGCCATCCACACTTATGATCTTAACATTGGTTTTCTTACTTTCATTTAATCCTTGTAAAATTCCATCTAACATAACATCTGAAGCCGAGAAGATTGCATCCACATCTTTATGCCCCTGCAACATGTTTTCTGTAACTTGCATTGCCTTATCGTTACTCCAATCTCCAGCCTGCTCAGCAGCAACTTCAACACCACTTCCTTCCAGACCCTTCTTGAAGCCGTTGACCCTACCATCACCCGCAGCGTTGCCGTTGGCTCCTCTCACAATTAATACTTTTCCTTTATTGTTCAATAGCTCAGCCATCTTCTTTCCAGCTTGCTGCCCTGCGTTGAAATTATCTGTGCCTACATAGGTCAAATAGAGGTCTTCTTTGCTTTTATCAATAGGGGTGTCAACTAGTACCACTTTAATACCTTTTTCTTTTGCTTTTTTCATGACTGGAATTACAGCGTTACTGTCGATTGGATTAATAATAATTGCATCTACTTTTTTAGAAATCAAATCCTCGATTTGATTTACCTGCGAAGCAACCGCTGTTTGCCCTCCAGCTGTAACTATTATAAATTTATCTCCATTTGATTCTACTTTCGCCTTAATTGAGTCAGCAATTGCCTGTTGAAATGATTCATTGGTTAATGTTTTGACACTAAACGCAACTGTGAACTCTTTCTTAACAGCATTATTTGAATCACTTATACTAACGGTCTTTGTTGTAGTACATCCTGTAAGCGATATAACAATTGCCAAAACAAATGTAATATGTCTAGCTTTTTTCAATTTCCCCATCATACTTTTTCCTCCTATTTTCATTATCTCGTTATAACCCTAAGAGCTTAATGTGATTCTAGAATATAAAACTACTCATTATACTTTCATCCGACAATCTGTTTCGTAAGACTGATTAAAAGCTTGAGCCATAATATTGGATTTCAATTTGATTGGCTTGTAGATGATCAATTTCACCGTACAAATTGCCTTTCCCTAATAGCGACAACCTACCTGAATAAACTTGTAAGGTTACTTTAAAAAATCTCCTTGATTAGACAAACACGAGAATGTGAAGCGTATTAATCTTTATCCACCGGTATTTCACAATGAATCCGTTTACACTTCTTCTCGCTAGAGTTGCCTCCCCTCCTGAAACGATTAATGCAAGCGCTCTCTTAAATAAATCATTTTCCCAATGTAATAGAGAGTTAGACTCTATCTCTCAATTATGTGTGACAATAATGTATTTGTGAGTTGTTCTAAGCGCCTCTAATCTCTATTAACTTTAAGATTATTACATTAATTATCGTTACCGTTATCGTTAATGTTTTAAAAAAAGTGGCTGCAGTCACCTGTCTTTCATAAGATACATTGCGCTTTTTAATTTGTCAACTATTAATTTTAAAAAAGGCATTACATCTCAATAAAATTGACATGCGGGTAATCACTCGAGCCTTTGACACCTTCAAATTTCTTTCAATAATACTCGGCACTGAGAATTAATGTTATTTCTTATATCTGAATATATCATCACTTATATTATTTCACTATTACAAGACAGACAGGTAGACTACAACTTTATTTGGTCTTCCAGAAGATTACGATATCTTTTAATTTCTAAATTAGTATATAAATTCTTTTTTACAATAAACCTAACACCCTTACAATTGTCTAATACCTTTTAAAATTTGTTATTAAAAGTTTTCATTTACAAAAATTCATTTTTCATCAATACAATACAATCGACTTGTTTCCTCCCACAGTTCCCCTTGCTCAAGTGCAAACAATCCTGACTGATTAGCTGGTAAAGATATCATAGGTGCATTCACCAAACTAATTTGCGGCTCAGGACAAAAATATCCCCCTTGCGCATCATTGTTCCAAATCATCCATTGCCGATATGCAGTACCCACATCATAGATAAGTTTCACTTTATTTCGCCGATCCTTGAGTTCCATTCTGTTACGGCCATCCTGTGGATCAGCTGTATAATGATTGTCCATTGGTTCAAAGAACGGAGAAATAAAACCGCTTCGCATGTTCTCTTCATTTGAAGTTAGTGGTTGAAACTTAACGGTCGGTAGCATACGATCATTCAATTCCCATCTTTTTCCAATTGTCATTTTAAATAAGTAATCCTCAGTATGCCCATTTTGGGCGAATGGTGCATTAATGGTTGTATGGAAAGCCAAAAGGCAAGGCATTCGAGTATTTCCATCATTACGAACAGTTACACGCTGGAGCAATCCTTCTCCGCTTAGAGTATATTGTAAGCGGATCGTAAACAAATGCGGAAAATATTCATAAACTGGGTGTAGTACGTCTATAACCAAAGCAACTGTTACCCGACTTTCCATTTCATCGGAACTGATCTGTTCTATTGTCCATGGTACGTTATGAACAAATCCATGAAGATGGTTTCCAGTTGATGGTTCATTGATTGGGAATCGGTAAGTTTGACCTTGCCAAGGAAATTCCCCATTCTCATATCGATTAGGCGGAAATAAGACTGGGATACCATGAATATAAGGAATCTTCTTGAAATCCTTCATCTCTTCAAAAGAGGGTTCCCGCAAAAAACGAAAATTTCTCACAATATCACGAAAAGCTATCATGTTCCCCCCAATCTCTGGTAAAAGGATCGCTTCATAGGTTCCCGCTCTTAAATATACCGCTTTCTCTCCAAAATACTCGTCTATATATGCTTGATTTATCATACAGTTCCATCCTTTCAACCATAATCGAAAATCCTGCCTTTTGGGCTTTTAATAATATCCATTAATTGAAATTCTTCACTGTTTCCAATCCAAATTAACGTTAATGTTATATTAACAATTTTATTTCATTGTGTCTATTAATTTTTCTAGGAAAAAAATTGCTGGAATTTGGGATTGTGTTCAAGGGTTGTGGTGAGATCTACATTAAAGTCAAGGGACAATGGAAATATCTTTACAGAGCTGTAGATTCAAACGGCCAATACGATTGACTTCATGTTGCCTGAAAATCGAGATGCTCCTGCTGCCAAACAATTTTTTAAGAAGGCGTTAACTTCATCACACAATCAATCGCCACGCCTGATCACTGTCGATAAAACCCAGCGTAGCCTGCCGCAGTCCAGCAATTGAAGGACGAGAAAGTTATGAATCAAGATCATCGATTCATAAAGAAAATCATAAAACCA
>JAQBPR010000194.1 GCA_028287395.1 Bacilli bacterium | reverse complement strand
AATTCATTTATACCACAATATAATTGCGTATTGCAACTATTTAAGTTTGATATTAAAATAAATTAGAATTTAAGCGAAATAGACTTTTTAGAGAACGCCTGCATTTACAGCAGTTTGTAGAGTAGGGAACAGGGCGGGCACAGCCAGGAATCCTGTGAACGTTCTTTACTATGGCTTTTTTGTCGAATTGAAGCGATAATATAATTTAGCGGTAAACACCGGGAATAACTCAATGAGGTGAAATTTTGAAATCAAAATATTCTATTTCTTTTCTCTATCTTTATGTATTTATTACCGGGGCGTCTGTCATGGCCTTGGAGCTGGCTGCTTCGCGGTTTTTGGCACCTTATTATGGGACTTCAATGATCGTATGGGCGAATATTATCGGGTTGATTCTGCTTTCGTTATCGCTCGGGTACTGGGTCGGCGGACGTTGGGCCGATCGGCGACCGGACGGACGGTTGTTGATGACGATTTCCCTGTTCGCCGGCGTCTTCACTTCCTTGCTGCCGCTCTGGGGGGAGCTGATTTTTCCCAATTTATCAGCGGGTATCCTGAATACGCCGATTCTGATCATTATATGCTCCTTTTTCGCTATCTTAATCGTCTTCGCTCCTCCGGTATTTTTGCTGGCTATGGTCAGTCCGTTTGCGATTCGTCTTGTTAGTGCAGAAGATGGACAGATCGGTAAAGTTGCTGGCAATTTGTTTGCCTTCTCAACACTGGGAAGCTTGGTAGGCACGTTCGGCACAGCCTTTGGTACGATTCCATTTCTCGGTACGCAGGAAACGATCCTCCTTTGGTCTGCTGCTTTGATCCTGATTAGTGCGTGGGGTCTTCGCCATACCAATGGACGCTGGCTGGGTTTCTTATTGCTGCTGCCTTTATTACTCTACCTGCTAACACAGGGGGCCGTACAATCGGCGAATAAGGATCCGATTATTTGGTCGAAAAATACACTATATCAATATGTTAAAGTTACAAAAAATGCCGAGGGCACAACCGCTTTGATCTATAACGAAGGGGGTGGCGTACAATCCTTGCGCCGTCCCGGAGATGCCCTTTCCAAAGGCGATTATTATGATGATTATCTACTTTTGCCCTATATGGTCAAACAGCCGAAGGAAGTGCTTGTGCTTGGTTCCGCCGGCGGGACAATCCCTCGGCTCATGGCGAAGTATGTCAAACCTTCGTTCCCCGATTTGCATATTACTGGGGTAGAAATCGATCCCGATGTGATAGCTCTCGATGAACGTTTTTTTGGGCTGCAGCCTGGCGATGCGACGCTGATTAATCAAGATGCGCGAGTGTTTATAAGCAATACAGACAAACGTTACGATATGGTTGTCGTTGATGCCTATTCGCAGCAAATTTACATTCCGTTCCATTTATCGACGGTTGAATTTTTCCAAACGATACGCCAGCACTTAAATGAAACGGGTCTGGTTGCCTTGAATGTCAATGCGACTACCCCAGATTCAAAGCTGCTCGTTTCGATGACCAAAACAATCAAGAAGGCATTTCCTTATAGCTATGTAGTCAGAGCGCGCGGCCAGTATAATTATATCGTATTAGGCTCGATCCATCCGCTCGATTCGGCAGATTTACAGCAAATAGATCCGAAAAACCCGTTGGCGGACATTCGTAAAGAATGGCCTGCTCAGCTGGAGCCGTTGACAAATGAGCAAGTAGCCAGTGGACAGCTGTTAACCGACAATCGAGCACCAACCGAGATGCTGACAGACTCGATGATTTTTGGTATAGCGCGCAAAGAATAATGAAAGAAGCGATAACGAATCTAAATGGTACTACAGCTTATCTAAATCTTCGAATAATTTTTTAATAGCTTCCTCTTTTAAATCACCTTTTTGCTTGAAATCGGTTAGCATTTGCTTGAGATCTGCGCCGATTTTTTCGTTTTTCTCGAACTCCAATACATGGGCAGGATCGAACCAAGCATAGCTTTCATCCTCAGCGCTATTACGCAAATAAGCATGGTGCCAGTATTCAGGATAAACATATTTTTCTTCACCGAGAATAATAGCAAGGACTTCGTCCGTATCCAAGGGCATTAAATGATAGTAATTTTCACGATGATTGCTGTCGGCAATGTTAAGGTGTTCATAGTAATACAGCAGATAATGCTCGCCGGTTTCCTTATCCTTATGGATTTCATAGGCTTCCAGATCGGTTTGGCTTAATTCTTTGACCTTTTCAAGCCGTTCCTGCAAGATAAGATGATGTACCCGTGTAGACTTTCTCAAAGATTCGCTCAATGGTTAGACCCCCTGTGTTTAATCTGTTCATTATTCCAGCTGCTTCATTATTTACTATACTTCCAGTTTCTAGATTTGCCTTCTGCGAGCCATTCAATGGAAGTGGCAATTCTCTTATTTTTGGTTTCTGCACTTTTTGCTTCCGTAATCCACTCTATATATTCTCGTTTTTTGGCAGTACTGAAGCTCTCGAAAATTTGCAGCGCTTGAGCATGGTTGTTTAACGCATCCGTGAAATATCCAGGCACTTCCAATTCTTTTTTTTCAGGGGGGCTCTTTTTTTCATGCTTATTCTCGGCTTTGTTTAATTCAACGGCTTCCCGATTATCCATTTTCCCCATAATTTTTTTCTCCCTTAGTCTAGATGATGCCACCCCGTGATTACATTATTTTAGCACAATTCAGTCATTTGTTATCGATTTTGTTCGCTATGGAGAGATTTCAAGCCCCGTATTATTTTTCTGATGCTAGCTTATCTCTGTCTACCGCTTGAGGGGGCTGCTCCAACCAACCGTTCTCGATCATCAGGGTTGCTCCGTCTTCTGTAAATTGCATGATTTCCGCCATCAAACGGATGTAATGCGCCCCTAAATCACTTCGTGGAGACGAACCAAGACTAAAACCATAATTTCCTATACCAGCGGCGTTTAAAGATGCTACATGAAACATCATGAGTTTATCCGAAAACGGTGAAGTCGTCGAGCTTGTAGGTAAAGTATTCCATGCGCTTGCCGATGGCAGATATTCAATGCTTAACACGGATCCGAATATTTCCACATGTTTATCGGAAATATCTCTGCCTCTTACCATGTAATCACGCACTTGTTTAGATTTTGCCACCTGACTAAATCCCATAATCAACGTTCGACCTAATTGATTTTGAATTAAATTAAAGTAAATATTGGACATTTCAATAACACTTAATGGTCTGTGATTGCCGAAAAATCCAGATAAATAGCTTTTCTTTTGGATGTATTCCACCTTTGTGGGAGTTGGAATATAAGGAGCTCTGATAAAAGTCCCCTTAATTAACATACGTTCTGTTGACTTATTGAGCAGCTTCGATGATTCGTTCAAACATTCCGTGTAGTACTCACAAATATCCAATCGAGCGGCTTTGGACAAAAACATAGAATAAATCGTCATACCAATTTTACCGATATTCTGAATATAAAAAAGGTAAAAATCATCGGTAAATAACCGTGGTGCCCCTTTAATAAAATCAGCTTGCTCTGAGAAGCCGTCTGGAACAGGAAATTGTTCCTCATTGAAAAAGGATTTTAATTTAGCAATGTGTGCTTTCGATACCTGCATGGCATAATCTAGAATCGAGCGAATTTCTACGTCTTCCACATGGGCTAAAAAATCGCTTAGCATACAGATTGCTAAGGAGTCGTTTTGGTAGCTAGACCATAGGCTGGCGATTTCGGCTGAAGTTAATTTGACATTATGCTGCGTATCAGGTGCTGTGATTTGCATCCCTTATCCCTCCATATTGTTTGTCTCAGCAAGTCTTATTTATAAGATTACCCAATATTGAGGGAAATATGAAAGGATCGGGGTATATTGTGGAATTGAAATAGCCCCTAAATAAACGCTGAATAAATCAATATTTCCTTAAAGATCCAGTCGATCACCGGGACGAGCGAATCCGGAAAATTCAATTCCTTTGTTGAACTGAGGGCAATTGCTGATTGCAAGCAGACAGTATCAAAATGCTAAATATAACTGGAAGCATAAGGTATAATTTCAATATGTCCACCTTCTCTTTCTTCGATAAATTAGACGTTCAAATGATGATTTAAGTTGCTGTACGGGTGATATGGTTTTTTTTGAGTAAAATAAAGGAATTTTCATAAAAATTGTCGAATGGTAATCGGACAGGGTACTAAGGACTATGTGTCTTCTTTTTAATGGGCTTGGAGGTGAATTGAAGATGCAAAATCTTTATAAAAATGATTATTTCTACCTATTATTTGGACAAGATAAAGTTTATATTGAAGTTCTTGAAGGGGGATTTCAACTTAAAGATTTTGATCAGGTGCTGTATGATTTTCCGCGTATCTCGCTTACTCAATTCACTAATTTGAAAAATGCACTGCAATTTATCCGCAATCAACCGATGGAAATCGGGTTCCTTAAACCGCGTGTCGAAATTATTCTATCCAAAGATTTATTAGAAGCGAAAGTTAGACTGAATGTAACCGAGGCGGAGCTGGAAGAAAATTTGCCCGAAATTACATCTGAAATCCTCGAAATCCTCGATGAACAAAACGTTACTGAAGGAGTATTGGTGGATGTACTTAAGGCGGGATTGAAAAGCAGGGAAGAAGTTATGATTGCTCAAGGTATCTACCCAGTGAACGGGGATGATGCTGTTATTTCATATTATCAATTGTCGGAGCGTAAGCCAGTCATTCAACATGATGGAACCGCGGATTATTATGAAATGAATTTCTTTGATGAAGTGAAAAAAGATGAATGGGTCGGAGAAAAAATAATTGCAGGTGAAGGTACACAAGGACGTACCGTTGCGGGCGAATTACTTCCCGCTATGCTGGGTAAAGATAAGACGCTTTATTATGACAAAGATACAATCGTCGAAGTGAATGAAGGTGAGAAAATTGTACTGCGTGCTCTGATTGATGGTGCACTTGTAAAAGTGAATGGCAGCATCACGGTGCAAGAAGTGCTGATTATTGAAGGGGATGTCGGAAGTAAAACGGGCAATATTGACTATGATGGCAGTGTAACGATCAAAGGTACCATTAAGGATGGCTTCAGTGTCCATGCAACAAAGGATATATCCGTGCTCAGCGATATTGGGCTTGGTTCGATTGATAGCATCGTTTCGCGTACGGGGGATATTTATATTAAGGGTGGCATTTTCGGTAAGGACAGGGCTTTGATTCAAGCAGCGCAGAATGTATATATGAAACACGCTAATGAATGCACCATTCAAGCAGGCGGTGACATACATATTGGTTTATATGCAATCGGCTGTAAGCTGACGGGGAACAATATATTTCTCGATAGAAACCGGGGACGTATTATCGGGGGACAGATTCAAGCGAAGGCGCAGGTAGTCACTGCTTTTATCGGTAATGAAGCGGAACGTACGACTACCATCAATATTGAAGGCTTTGATCGTGCCGCATTTAAACAGGAGTTGGATGAGCTTGTTGATAAATCTCGTAAATTATTAATTGTCATGGATAAATTGCAACGCGAGCTTGAGGTGTACGAAACCTCTTTCGAAAAAATTGTGGGCGATAAAACTTTGGATGAAATAGTGGAATATGAAGCGATTCGCAGCAAGTATGAACAGATCCGCCAAATCGTTTTTTCGATTGAGGATCGTCGTAATGCATTAGTTGCTTTCTTGAAAACGAAAGGGGAAGGCGAAGTAGCGATCATGCGAAAGGCATTTCCAAAAACATTTCTCCAAATTAAAGAACTTCAAAAAAACATCGAGAAAATTACCTCAGGTGTATTTTATGTTAAGAACAAGACATTATTTTTCGAATAAGAAGCGAGGTCTGCGGATGTCCCAAGAAATTACGAAACGATTATATCGCTACGAAGGGCTGTTGCAGGCGATTGATTTTTTTACTCAAAGGTTTAGTGTCGAACAATTATTCGGCTATTCATTTGAGTTTGCCAATGAAATCTTAACCCTGCATCGTTCGGCGTTGTTCATACGAGAAGGCGACGATTTCATCCTCAGAAACAGCAAAGTATATCCTTTTCAAAGCTATACCATTGCCAATAACGCTAAGTTAAAAAGCATACCATCCTTTTTCGGTCAGGTGATACATAACGATTTCCATGCTTTTTTTAATCAAGAGGATATTGAAAAATTGAATATGCGCTTAGTCATTCCGCTGATTATTCACGATGATCTGTTTGGCTTTATCATTTCCGACGGAAAATCTGTGGATGAAATGAACGAGGATGATTTTACGATTTCTAATACATTGATGCGCTTAATCAATAACTCATTAGAGAACAGCCACCATTTCTCCGAACTTCAAAAATCAAACCGCGAGCTGGATCAAAAAATCTTTAACCTTTTCGCCATTAATCAAAGCACCAAAGCGCTGTTATCTGAGGTTACGCTGCATAAACTGATCTCAACCGCTACGGATGTTTTTAGTGAAGTGTCGGGAAGCAAAATTACCTCCTTTGGCATTTACGATCCGATGATCAAAAAAATTAAAATGGTCGGTTACCGCAATGTGGTCTCCTACACCAAGTTTTATACCGAGTTCGGGTTACAAAGCCTCCAGTACAAAGGCAACAAGATTGTACTTAGCATTGAAAATGATCTTCCGCTGATCCAATCCATTTTTATAGATTGGGAGCAATTTTATGAGCTAGGGGCCAAGTACATCGTCTTAATTGTGAAGGATGAGCTTTTTGGCATCGTTACATTAAGTGATTCTGTGCTGCATCAAACTTATGATTCTTCTGTCTTTGAATTAGTAGAGTCGCTTGCTACCTCGACTTACATCGCGATATCCAACGCAATCATGTTTGAAACCATTCAATGGCAAAAAGAAACCATTGAGAAAAAGCTTGTCGCTATGACCGCGCTGAATAAACTTGTGAAAACAATCAATAGATCGGCCACTAGTGAAGAATTACGTCAGTTAACACTAAAAGGGCTTCGTTTATCATTTGAGGTGGAAAAAGCATTCTTTTGCCTAAAACAATCGGATGATTCTTACCGTATAGTCGAGACATTAGCTTCAACCGCTTCTATTCTCGATCAGACCTTCCAATTGAATAAGGAATGGGCGCCCACCTTTACAAATGAAACCATTTATAATTTTTCTGCAGGGGGGATTCATAGTTTTTTCGATCAAGCGTTTGCGGATCAATTGGGAGAAAGCAATTGTATCGTGCTTTCACCGCTTTCCTTGGGGGGTTCAATGGCTGAAGAGAAGGGGATATCCCCTTATGGTTATTTGGTTGTTATTGCAACAGCGCATAATTTGCATGAAGCAGATATACTTGTCTTTGATATTATCGCGAAAAATATTACACCTATCCTTAATCAGATGGAAAGAAACGAACAATTGTTATTAGAACATATCCCTAATACACGGAAGTTATTTCTGGATATGCTGCATGAAAAAATCGCTGACCGGGAGTCTTATGAAATCGATTTTTATCTTTATTATTACAAAGTAAATAAGCATCCATTTAAACCATTCAGCATCGCAGAATTTGGCTTGGATTTCCTCAGCGAATTTGAATATTATTTACTGGATGCTTATCTATTCGTTTTTACCTATGAAGAATTGAATCATCCGGAGTTTAACCTAATTCCAGAACCGCATGAAGTAGGCAAGGTAATGAATTATACTTATTCCTTCTGATGGGTCGGTAGCCAATTTAATACACGCTGAATATAGCGATCCCAAAAATCCCATATTTAAAATCAGCAGGTAGTTAAATTTTAAAAAGGAGCGTCTCTATCGCGGTCTTGTTTCATTGCACGTCTTGTTTTATTTCTCAAGAAGTTTCCCAAGTGGTTTATAAATGGATTCTACCAACTGAGTGGGGCCTGGCATTTCAGGATAGATAATAAGCAGGAAAGCGAGCAAACATCCTATCCCAGTTACTATCATAAAGGCCACCTTTTCTTTTTTTTGGTTTTGATTTATTTTCGGCCATTCAAACAGAGTCATGAGAATGGCGATGATCACTATAGCAAAAACTGCTCCCCATTTCATTTTTCTTTCACCTCTTTTTCCGGCAATCCAGCTGGTACGGTAGATTTTCCTGGTCTGCGCACATGTGCCTTAATATCAAAACTTATTTCAATCGTCGGGAATACCTCATCCCAGCGCTCCTTTACTTTGTTCCATTCCTTGGGGTATTTGCGGTGAAACGCGTCTGCGAAACCGAAGATGTCGGCCTTCATCTTTTTTTGTACTTGATCCAGTGCTTCCCGTATATTATTTTCAATACCCGCTTCCAGCTCCTTTTCCAGCATCTTTGAAAATTTCGGGTTCATGAAATCCAAGGTTGTTGTGTTTTGTACAATATCGTCTTCTGTCTCCGCCTTGATCGTCATTTTCCATGTTCCATTTTCGATTTTTGGAATTAACTGTGTATGTGACCGGAGCAGGTTCAAGGAAACGAAACCTTCTGCCTCTTTCGGGGCCACCGTAACTATGGCCAATTCGATTTCGTTTCTTAGCCATAGAACCCCTCTGGTTTGCTTGTAATTGATGTGCCCTACCAGCTTATCCTTCTTAAACACAGCGGTTCCGCTAATATACGGAATCGATTGTTTTTCATCTTTACCGGGATCCGGTGGCAATTCTTCAATCCAGGGAAGGCTAACTGCCCTTGCGTCCCCGCTTAACCTCTGCATGAGATCCATTAATGTTACTTTCATTGCGATTTTGGATTTGGCCGACTCTCTAATCACTTCCGACGAGCTTCGTTCAAGTGGAGGGATTAGTTCCAGCATATCCTTTGCCTTATTTTTGCTTACAAATATAAAGGCGCCTTCACGGACTTGCGGGTAGCGCATCATGAATTCTATGCGGTCGCGAATACCTGCTTTCGCCAGTTCCTCACTAATGATGAAGACCTCGTCATGTCCCCAAAAGATGCGACGTGGGAACTTCTCCTGAAGTTTCGACATGGCATCGGCAACCGTAACTCCCTCTGCCGATCTTACCAATGTCTGTCCACTCGAACTCCCACCGCCACCACCACCGCCACCGCCAGCTCCCATCCCTTGCGAGCTGCCCGCTGATCTGGGAATAAACACTTGAACGGAAAGCTCAATGTTCTTACCTTGCTTTTTATCAATACTTGCCCCCGTAATCAATGCTAAATCATTTACTTCCATTCTATCCCAGCAGCCGGATAACGGAAGAGTGGAAGTATAAAAGAGCAAGACCAAGAGGATTCGAATCATTTTCCGTAAAGATAGGGTATTCATTGCTTGAGTCTCCCCCTTTTTAATCTTTTTTGAATAAAAGCGATGCACAGTAGAAGGATGGGGATTACGGTTTGAAAGGTTAATAAGTAAAAAGGTGATGATGTACTGAGGAAATGGACCAAATCCTGCAGACTGGGTGCTAACCATATGCTGAACAATATAAGTAGAAAACCGATAGGCAGTGTAACAGGGCGGTAGTTGGAGAGCTTCAACCATTGCGCGGCGCCAATCACAATAACATAATAAAACATTGATATTTTGACAAACGTACCTACCACCCAAATCGCCATCACAAGTGCTTCAAGATGTTCAAAAAAGTCGGCAATGCTGATGAAACGGGCAGCGACCATCACTGGATAGGTAAAAGTGGCTGTCAATTCCCCCATTAAAAAAAGCGAGGCGATATTAGTAATCAATATGGTCAGCATGACGATAAGCACCGAAATCATGCCCCATTTCATCCCTTTTTCTCTATCGGTCACAAAGGGGAGCAAAAAAGAGATGAGAATGAATTCGCTGAACCATCCTTGGGGTACGACGGAGCCCATAAAGGAAGGCTTTAGTCCATGCTCCATCACCGGAAGCATATTTTGGGGATGAAGATCCGGGATGAGCAGAATAACGACCCCGACGAAAATAACGATGAGAATAGGAACGAACATCTGGGCAGTTCTTCCTAGTACCTCTACACCGCCGCGCACATTGAAAGCACAGACCAGTACCATTGTTCCCATGACAACGGTTATAGGAGTCCGGTCAAGGAAGGTTCCAACTATAAAATCTCCATATTCCCGAATGACGATGCCTGTCATGTGGAGATAAAAGCACAGGTAGACAAACCCAAGTAACTTTCCTAAAGTCCGGCCAAGGATCTGTTCGCTATATTCAATGATCGACATATTGGGATAGTGCTTGTTCAACCGAAAGGCAACAAAAACGACTAGAAAACCAATAAGTGAAGCCCAAATGGGCGATAGCCATAAATCGCGCCCCGCATGCTTTGCGGTAATTGCCGGTACAAGCAGGATCGCTGTTGCTAATATCGTCGGGTACATGATTACGCCCATCTGAAAGGCGGAAATTTTACCTTTTTCAATCATTTTTTCACCCTCTATTCTGTTCCTTTGTTAGGGTCTGGTTTTTGTCCGGGGGACTGCCGGTATTTGTTGCCTTCTCCTGATAAATACGGGCGTGTATTTAGCATCCACAAAGGGGCTCGCATAAGCACGTCTTTCATATCCCGGCCTTTCATTGGTCCCATCGGCGACAGATACGGAACACCAAAAGAACGCAATGTGCACATATGTACAATAATAACGATAACTGCAAGCATAAGGCCCAGCAATCCCAGTGTTCCGGAAAGCAGCATGATTGGGAAGCGAAGTAGTCTTATCGCGATTCCCGCCGAATAGCGGGGAATCATAAAAGAGGTAATTCCTGTAATGGCTACGACCATCACCATCGGCGCGGAAATGATGCCGGCTTGGACTGCCGATTGTCCAATGACAAGAGCTCCTACGATGCTAACTGCTGAACCGACCTGCTTGGGAAGTCGGATTCCTGCCTCGCGAAGCGCTTCAAAAGTGATTTCCATAATAAGTGCCTCCACAATGGCCGGAAAGGGAATTTCTTCCCGGGATTTCGCAATGCTTAAGAAGAGGGAAGTAGGGATCATCTCCTGATGAAACGTAAGGATCGAAATATAGAGCGAAGGAAGCAGCAGAGAAATAACTAAAGCCAAATAGCGCAACCAACGGGTGGCTGTACTAAACAAAAAACGCTGATAATAGTCCTCTGGGGACTGAAGAAGCGAGTAGAAAGTAATGGGGGCAATGAGTACAGCAGGGGAACCGTCTATCAAGATGGCCACACGCCCTTCGAGAAGGTTGGCGGCTGCAACATCAGGACGTTCAGTGTTCATGAGTTGAGGGAATATGGAAAAAGGGCTGTCCTCAATCATCTCCTCAATATATGCGCTTTCAAATATACCATCGATATCAATTCGCTGCAGACGGTTGAGTACTTCTTCAACCAGTGCTTTATCAACAATTCCCTCAATGAATGCAATGATTATTTCCGTCTGGGTATACCTTCCCACTGTCATCGATTGCATTTTCAGCTTTGGGCTGCGAAGCCTCCTCCGCAATAATGAGGTATTCACCCTTATAGATTCCGAGAACCCCTCACGAGGGCCGCGAATAACGGTTTCGGCCGTTGGTTCTTCAACCGCCCGCTTTTCCCACTTCGCCAGACTTAAAGACAGACCGCATGCTGCATGCTCGATTAACACGATCGGGTTCCCCATCGAAATTTGGTCTATACATTCCTTAATCGTTTTTATTTCCTTAACATCGGGAACCGATATCTTTTGTTCAATCATTTGACTGAGGTTGTTAAATTCCTCGGCTGTCTCCTGCATCAGTGGAACAAGCACATGCTGTTCCATCGAATCAATGTTGGATAGACCTGCAATATACAAAAGGAGTGCTTTCGTTTTTCCGCTGATTAAAAATGGACGGAAAACGACATCGGAACAATTCGCATAAATAGTGTGCAACATTTGCATGTTTTCATTCAAATCCGCCGAAAGCAAGTCTTGTTCCTGGGGGTCCATCTGTTCTGGGGGATTCATCTGCAATGAGTTATTTGGTGGCTTACGGCTATTTGATCTAAAAAAGCTTCTCATTTTTTTTTTGAAAACGCTCATTTCATATCTCCTTACATGAGCCGAGTTTGATTTTAACTATGCCATTGATGCTGAATGAACAAGTTCTTGTTGGGTAGTGTTTCCACTCATGGTTTATTTATGTGAATCAATTGCAGCGAACAGGGTAATTAATATTATTTTCCTGCTGTTCATACTCTGTTCATATGGCGAATTTATACTATAATACATGGAGATAAATCGAATTTTTAAGAGGAGATAGAATTGTATATGGCCTATATACTAGTTGTCGATGATGATCCGAATATTCGCGAATTAATTAGCCTCTACCTCCGTAATGAAGCTTATGATGTGAAAGAAGCCAGGGATGGGAAAGAAGCTTTAGACTATTTACTAATGCACCCTGTTGCTTTAGTCATCTTTGATATTATGATGCCGCGTATGGATGGCTGGGAATTGTGCCGTCAAATAAGGTCGGCCTATGAAATTCCTTTATTAATGATTACGGCAAAAGGCGAGCCTGAGCAAAAAATGAAAGGCTTTCAGCTTGGGACCGACGATTATTTGGTTAAGCCTTTTGATCCGATGGAGCTGGTTATGCGGGTAAAGGCGCTTTTGAAGCGTTATCGCATCTCTACTTCCCGCCTGGCCTTAATAGGAGATGTGACTGTAGATCGCAATACCTATGAGGTGAAAGTGAACGGTGAGCAGGTTACCCTGCCGTTGAAAGAATTTGAACTATTGTTTAAGCTGGCCAGTTATCCGGGGCAAATTTTCACGAGAGGTCAATTAATTGAACAAATCTGGGGAATGGATTATGAAGGGGACGAACGGACAGTGGATGTCCATATTAAACGATTGCGTGAAAAGTTTGAAGTCTTGACGGATAAGATGGCCATTATAACTATTCGCGGCTTAGGCTATCGATTGGAAGTGCGCGGATGATTAAGACGCTTTATTTTCGCGTAGTGCTTATTTTTCTGACTATTGTCATCGTAAGTTTGATTCTTGCCTCTTCTATTTCATTCCTACCCTTTAAAAATCAACAGACTCTCCTGTTTCAGAATGAACTCCTGACTGCCGGTAATAATCTTTCTGAAATGATTCGTGATCTGAATCCAAGTAATTTGGATGACTTTCTAAAACGTTTTTCAAATTTATATAATTACTCGCTTTCTCTTTATAATGCGTCTGGGGAACGTAAAGATTATGGCAAGGTAGAATCTGAGATGCAAATGGAGATTCGTCAAGCAGATATTACTTCCGTTTTAAAAGAAAATGTGTATGTTAACAGACATCATGCTCAAACGGCGGTTGGAATTCCTTTAGAAGTAAGCGGGACTCGGTACGCTCTTTTTCTATATCAGGGGATAACCCCCCAAATAGGTGAATTTGTTAGAACGTTGGGTGCGACTCTTGTCCTCATTCTGCTCATTGGCAGTGTACTGATTGTAGTGGCTTCAAGGTATATCGTGAAGCCCTTGCAAGCGATGACGGCTGCGATCAAGCGGCTGGCAAAGGGCGACTTCAACGTCCAAGTGAAAGTGAAGCGAAGGGACGAGCTTGGTATTCTGGCAGAGAGCTTTAATCATATGGCTAGTGAATTAAAGCAGCTGGAGCGAATGCGGCAGGATTTCGTTTCCAATGTTTCGCATGAAATTCAAACGCCGTTAACCTCGATTCGGGGGTTTTCCAAAGCTTTGCAGAATGAAGGAATCAGCGAACCCGATCGCAAGCGATATTTAAATATTATCGAGCAGGAAAGTGTGCGGCTAGCCCGTTTAAGCGATAATTTATTGAAGCTCGCTTCACTCGAATCGGAGCATCATCCGTTTCATCCGACTCATTTTAGTTTAGATGAACAATTGCGGAGAATAGTCGTTGCCAACGAACCTCTCTGGTTAGAAAAGGAGCTGGATATTCAGCTTGAGTTGATCGATCTTAAAATTACTGGGGACGCCGATCAATTAAACCAAGTATGGACCAATCTTTTGAACAATAGCATGAAGTTTACCCCGCATGGCGGGAAAATCTTGATCGAACTTAAAGAAGCTGCGAACGGGATTCAAGTTCTCTTTTCAGATACGGGTATGGGTATCAGGCCTGAAGATCGCGAGCGTATCTTTGAACGTTTCTACAAATCGGATGCTTCAAGGCAAATATATGATGGAAGCGGGCTTGGACTGGCTATAGTTAAAAAAATTGTCGATATCCATCAGGGTGAGATCGAAATAGGCGGGAAATTCGGTCAAGGGGCTGATTTTACAATTACGCTGCCGAGCCTTCGTAAGGCAGGCTTGTTACCCTAGTGCTGCGTATACTACTGCCCCTAATATTGTTTTATTATCACATTTTGTTCATACTCAGTTCATAAAGCATAGGTATGCTGGTTTTATGGAAAAAATAAGGAGTGAAACACATGAACGCCTTAACTAATTTTACGATGAAAAATGTAGCAGCGGTTTTCATCATTATTGCACTCCTTGTAGTAGGAGGTGTATACGAGACCAGTCAGCTGAAAATGGAAAACTTACCGGATGTCTCCTTTCCAGTTGTATTAATTACAGACTCGTATATTGCGCCTCCCGCAGACATTATGGAGCAGATCACGAAACCGATTGAGAAGAAAATTGCCAGCATTGAAGGGATCAGTTCATTAAGCTCTACTTCAAGCGACAATAATTCAAGTGTTATCCTATTTTTCGATCAGAACGTAGATGTTGAAAAGAAAAAGACAGAAATTGAAAGCCTGCTTCAAGATGTCAGGCTGCCAACAGCTTCAGCTAAGCCTAAGGTATCCACCTTTGGTTTCACTTCCTTACCCTCCTACTATATTGCCGTTTATGCAGAAAACGGCATGAGTCAAACCGAGTTAGACAAATTGTATGACGCTTCTATCAAACCGGGCTTTCAAGGGCTAAAAGGGTTTGATCATATGGATGCTATCGGTACGCGCGAGACTTCATTAGCCATCAAATTAGATGCCGGAGCACTGACCACCTATGGTTTGAGCGTTCCACAGGTTTCCAATGCGCTGCGGGCAATGCTTACAACCGGTCCTGCAGGCGTTGTTGATTTCAGTGGAAATACATTGATGGTCCGGGTCAAAAATGATACCACTAGTCTTTACAGCCTGCAAAATGCGCAGCTATCCACCGGAAAAGGCGGAACGGTCCTCTTGAAGCAGCTGGGATTGATTGAGGCTGTCACAGAATCAAACTTCATTACTAGATTAGATGATAAACCAGCTTTAGCCATCACGTTATACAAAACAAAAAGTGCGAATGCTGTTTCTTATGCCGCCGCAGCCGACAAATTGATGACGGATTGGAAGACTACGCTTCCGAATGTTACGTTTAAACCGATATACAATACCGCTGTTGATGTAAAGCAATCTATCAATGGATTACTGCGAGAGGGAATCATGGGCGTCATTTTGGCTTCGCTCACCATCTTGCTCTTCTTAAGGAATGTGCGGATGACGTTGATCGTTCTGATCTCCATCCCGCTATCGATTTTAATCACATTACTTTTGATGGCGTATCTTAACATTACATTGAACATCATGACGTTAGGCGGTATGTTCATTGCCGTTGGCCGTGTCGTCGATGATAGTATCGTTGTGATCGAAAATATATTTACGCACCTGCAAAAGGCGCAGAATAGAAATGAGTCGGTGATCAAGCTGGCTACCAAGCAAGTGTCCTCCGCGATCACAACGTCGACACTGACTACGGTGGGGGTTTTTGCTCCGATCGGTATGGTGACGGGAACTGTTGGTGAGATTTTTCGTCCGTTTGCCATTACGTTGGCCTGCGCATTATTAGCTTCCTTGCTGGTAGCGTTAACGGTTATCCCGATGTTAGCCAAGCTGTTAGTGATGAACAGCAAGAGAATTGTCCATCTAGACGAAATGCAAGAAGGAAAGTTCAAACGATATTATCGTTCCGCTCTTACTTGGTCGCTCACACACCGCATCAAAACGCTGCTTATTGCAGGTCTAATCTTTATTGTATCGCTTGTTGGGATCATACCGCAGCTCGCGCTTGCATTTATTCCGGATAGCGCGCCATCCAGACAGTTTTATTTTAAGGTCCAGCTGCCGCATGAAACGTCAATCCATTCGACAGATAATCGTGTAAAGGATATAGAAAATATGCTGAAGAACACTAAAGATAGTAAGGGCAACCCTCAATTTACATATATCGAATCACTTGTGGGCTATAGCGACGGCATAACATCGGAACAAGTGCCTTATGACGCTGAAATTTACACGGAAGTAAGTTTGGGTACGGATGTGGACGCGGTGAAAAAATCGTTCAAAGCGCAAATTTTGAATGATCTTCCTCCAGGCTCAGCGGTGGATACTAGAGCTTTAGGAGGAGGTGGTGGAGGCGGTGGAATTTCCTCGACAGATTTTTCGTATTCGCTAAAAGGCGATGATCAGAATTTACTAGCCCAAGCTGCAGTTGAAATCGAAGCTAAATTGAAAACCTTCCCTGAGCTAGAAGAAATCACCGATACGTTAAGTGATTCGAAGTCGGAAGTGCAAATTGATGTCGATCAGAATAAAGCGCTGAGCTATGGCCTTTCACCTGCTTCTATTATAGATACAGTGCGAAGCTGGATACAGAAAGACACTCTTGGTGATTTGAAATTTGATAATGTGAGTTATACAACAACAGTTGAACTGGATAATTCTAATAAAGATTCGTTGAGTCAGTTGGACAAAATACCGTTCAAAACTGCTGCAGGGACGACAATCTATCTAAATGAAGTGGCTAAATTACATTTGGTTCAAGCGCCTGTAAGCTTGCAAAGAGAGAAACAGCAGCAGGTAGTCAAGATTTCAGCGAAAATCAACGCAACGAATAAGAACGGTGTGAGCCATAAGGTTGCCGCAGCTCTTCAAGAAATTCAATTGCCGGATGGTGTTTCCAACGAGGTTGGCGGAGTCGGCGGCAATATAAACGATAGCTTTTCGCAATTAGGCATAGCTATGGTTGTTGCAGTCGCAGTCGTATTCCTTGTTATGGTGTTTGCTTTCGGTAACCTTGGCGCTCCACTCGCGATCTTGTTCTCGCTTCCGTTGGCAGCAATCGGCGGCTTACTCGGCCTGTTCATAACACACGAGTCGCTAAATGTAACATCGATGATTGGATTTATGATGCTCATCGGGATAGTGGTTACCAATGCTGTTGTATATATTGATCGAACAGAACAAATGAGGCGTGAAGGCATGCCTGTGCGAGAAGCGCTTATCGAATCTGGGATGACCCGTCTACGTCCGATCATCATGACGGCAGGCGCAACTATCTTCGCTTTAATCCCGCTAGCGCTTGGATTAAGTGATGGCACGATTATTTCTAAAGGATTGGCGATTGTCGTCATCGGCGGTTTAACCACCTCTACTCTATTAACACTGGTTGTTGTTCCAGTGGTATACGAGATGTTAGGCTCAATTAGAAGAAGAATTGCACGTTTGTTCAGCCGCAAAGCGAAAAAATCAATAGAAGCGACGGGGTAAGAAAGGGGAAATGTTCGATGAGAAAGCAAGGTTTATTAAAACGATGGAGAACGGGCAGCTTTCTGCTCGTCGCAGCAATGATATTGACAACGGCGTTAGCAGGGTGTGCAGCACCCCAAAAACCGCTGGCAAAGCCAGTATCAACCTCGGATAAGAAAATAGTCAAAGTAAGCAAAGCGGTGAAACAAAAAGTAGGGAATCCCATTGAGCAAGTTGCCGACATTTCAGCATCCGTACAGATGGACGTTGTTCTGAAAGCAAGCGGCGACGTGAAAAGTATTTTAAAGAAAAAAGGGGACGAGGTCAAAACAGGCGATGTAATCATCCAACTGGATAAGAAAGATGAAATGGCGACCAGAGTGAAAACGGAGCTTTCCGTGGAAATTGCGGAACAATCTTTGAAAAAATCGCAAGTAGACCTCGTTAATAATATGAATGATATGCAGAACAATATTACCAAAGCACAACAGCAAATAGATGTGCAAACGAAAGACTTGAATAAACTGAAAAACAACTATGATGCTGGACTTGTCGATAAAAAGCTCGTCGATCAAGCGCAGCTTCAATTGGACAACGCGCTAAAAGATTTGGAATCACAGAAAAATAAGCTGGCCGTTTATGATCAGATCGATATACTAGTTCCTCAAAAAATCCAAGTAGAAACGGCGAGATTAGCTCTGGCAGATATCGATAAAGCACTGGATTATTTTGATGTCAAGGCTCCTGCAAGCGGGATTTTAACGGATATGACGGCGGTAATTGGAACAACAGTCTCGCAAAATTCCAAAATCGGCGTCATTCAGACGATTGATCCAGTTACGATTAAAACAGCCTTAACTGAGGATTATGCAGCTTTGGTTCGCGGTAAAACACAGTTAGGGTTTTATTTGGCGGATAAACCGGATCAAAAGCTGAATGCAAAAATAACCTATTTGGCAAATATATTAGATACGCAATCAAGGACATATGCGCTTGAATTGACAGCAGATAATCTGGATAAAAGCCTGAAGCCGGGGATGAAGGTAGAATTACAGCTGACTGACGTATCGCAGCAGCAGGTGTTGACTGTGCCTACTAACAGCATCATTCGTGAAGCTGGAGATACCTTTGTATTCGTCTATGCCAATGGTCAAGTAGAGAAGCGCAAGGTGACCATTGGCCGCATGGAAGATACGACGCAGGAAGTGTTAACTGGCGTCAACCTGGATGAACAAGTGGTTGTAACCGGACAAAATCAACTAAAAGATAAGCAACAGGTCGAATTAGCCAAGTAAAAGGAGGAAATCAAAATGAGTAAACCAATCCAACGTTTCATGACCGTAGTGGCCATGTCATCCCTGCTGCTTACTGCAGCTTCTCCAGCTTGGGCCGACGGTGCAGATCCTGTTAACAGCGCAACTCCTGCAACGAATACAGTAACGATTCCAGTGGACAATCGTTCGCCGGGAGAAAGGTTATTCACATCCCTGCAGAGTAATATCGAATACGTATTTAACGAGCAAACTTCGGATGGAACTACCCGTACGATTGCTCTGGTAAAATTAAAAAACGTGTCCGGGAAGGCTGTTGCCATTCCAAATTATGAGATTCGGATGGAAACGGTTCGTGGGACAGAGTATACAATGCAAGCCGGAAGTGGAAATGTGAAAACGATTCAGCCTTATAGCGAAGCAGAATTTAGTTACATTTCTTTATCGGAGGTTGATTCTCAAATCACGCCTGCAAAGATCAACTGGGTCGATGTGAATTTAGAGGTCTATCCGAAAACAGAAACGGTCATTCTATCCCTTCCGGTACCTAAAGGGACTTGGCAAAACGACTCATCAGATATAAACGATCAAACCGCGATAAAAAAGTGGGGAGAGAAATTTACAATTTCCTCTACGAATTCCCCGCTAACCTATACACCGGTGAGTATTAAGCAGGACAAAATACTTGCTAATCAAACCGAGAAGAACGTAACGGTCGTTACCTTTCTTGTGGAAAACCCAAGCGCAAAGAAAGAAACCGTTCCAGACTTGGTTGTAAACGGCAAAACCGACAGCGAAGTATTGTATAGCAGCCGTGTGGAACAAGGCCCTATTGTACTTGAGCGAAAAGAACAAAAATATGTAGTCTATGAATTTTTGACGCAAGATAATGTGAAGCTGACCAGCTTAAATATTCAAACACCGGAAAGCTATTCTCAACTGGATGCCAAAGGTCAATTGGCCATGAATTCGTATTCTATTGGACGTTTGAAAATCCAGCTGCCTCAAGATAATGTTGATCTGCAAGCAAATGTGATCGATTATGTAGCAGATAGTGCCTTGAAGCTGGATTCTATTAGTACTGCTATACCTTCAGCTCTCCAAATTTCCATTGCAGGAGAGTCGCTTTTAGCCAACGAAGATGTTGGTTTTAAAACCATGCTTGTCAAATTTAAATTGAACAATATGGGTAATGAAACCATTGCATTGCCGGATATTCCACTGGAACTGCTTTCTCCAGATGGCTATCATTATGCCGGAACGCGTGAAAGCACAAGCATTCAACAACTCATTCCGAACACAAGCTATATTGTATCGTATACATTTTTATTGCCCTCTTCAGAATCGGGGCAGCAGTTAACGCTTCAAGTGTTTGATAATCAAATACGTGCTCCCTTTAAAACGATTCTTGCGGCTTATAGATTAACGCTACCGACGGAATCCACAGATGATCTTGCTTTTGCACTATATCCGTATAAATTAATCATCAGTTCTGAAGAAGCGCCGAGCACTACAGTGGGTATAGATCCGTTGACGGGCAGCGCCACGACAGGATTAGTCTGGAAAACGAGTATCAACTTGATACGTGCTCAAAACGTTTTAGTAAGCACAACTTCATCCAAGCTGCAGTTTGAGCTTCTGGATGGGAATAGTAAACTGCTCGGAACGAGCATTCTCGGTTTTTCCGGAACCCAGAAGCTGATAGACGGTGAACAGTATATTAGATTTAATAGTTTGGATATTAACAGTAATACTAGGTTCACACCGTTAACGATCAATATTTATGAAACGTACGATACTCCATTAGGCTTAGTTAAGCGGTACCTTGGTAAATATGTGAAGTCATAACATCCTATATTGAAAATACACCTAGGCCATTTAAGCCAGGTGTATTTTTTTCTTTCCGGCTCATTCAAGCTCTATCACAGAACGAGATTTGAGCCTGAGTCATTATGGGTTTTTTCTCTGTATATCCTGCATTAGTCTCATTATATTTATAATGCGACCTATTTTTCTGTTTTTTGTAGTGCAGATTACAGAAAGCTACAAATTTTTATGTTAATATTTGTTTATAAATAATGACTTTAGAACTATATTGAGTTTAGATGGAGTGATAAGATGAGATTGGTTTCGGTTGAGGACCTGAGCGAGGGTGATCGCATTGCCATGAATATTAATTCTAGAGATGGTCGACTTATCGTGCGTCAGGGTATGGTGATGACATCGAGGCTTATTGAAGGATTGAAGCGACTGCTTGTTGAAGGAGTTTACATAGAGGACGAGCGCTTTAAAGATATTCAACTCGATGGTGGCATGGGGATGCAGTTTCGGATGCAGGCTATTTCTGCTTTAAATGTGGCATTTGAAGAAGTAATCAATTCCGGGGACTTTCAAAGCCGACCTCTGCTGGACGCATCCGATGAACTGGTCAATCATATTGTTACGAAGAAAGATACTTTTGTGCAATTGAAGGACATGCGGACCACAACCGGTTATTTGTTAGCCCACAGTATTAATGTTGCGATTCTGGCGGTATTGGCAGCTAATGCGTTGGACTATAATTATCAGCAGCTTCGCGTGATCGCAATTGGTGCGATGCTTCATGATATCGGATATGTTGTGCCAGGTTTAGAGAATCCATTATTAGATCATCCGAAAGTAGGTTTTGATCTGATTCGAGGTCATCATGAAATTCCATTGATGGCAGCGCATATGGTATTGCAGCATCATGAAATGTTAAATGGCCAAGGATTTCCTTATGGAATCAAAGGCAAAGAATTAAGGGAAATAGCACAAATTTGCGCCATTGCCAACGATTTTGACCATCACGTAAATGAAGTAGGGGAAAACAGACTCCCTCACGAAGGCATTGAATATATTATGTCGAAAGTAGAATCATCCTATGAAATAGAATTGGTTAGAGCCTTCGTACGCAACATTGTACCTTATCCCGTTGGGACACGGGTACGTTTAACGAATGGGATGGTAGGTGTGGTGTTTCAAATTGATAAAATTAATTATTCCAGACCGGTTGTAAGGGAAATTGACAATAACAGAACATTTGCTTTGATTGATCATCACACGGTTTTTGTCGAGGAAGTCCTTACTAGTCGAGACATTTGCTTCTCATAGTAAGAGAGGAAGTTAGTAAAACATGGATAATCATCATTTTAAATCCTTGGTAGCCGCGCTCCCCTTTTTTAAAGATTTGGATGATCCTTATTTGGAATCTACGATGCCGCTTTTTCATAAAAGAAAAGTGAAAAAAGGCTCAATCATTTTTTTAGAAGGCGACGAAGGGGACGAGTTCTATATTATTGAAACGGGACTCGTTAAAATATACAGCTTTGACGGTGCTAAGACAGTCATTCTTTCCTTTTTAAGAGAAGGTGATTACTTTGGCGAAATGGCGTTAATCAAACCGGGGCTCCTACGATCCGCAACTGCGGAAACGTTGGGGCCAACGGTTCTTTATATGCTTCGTCGCAGGGACTTTGAGCAATTACTGGAGAAAAACAATAAAATGGCTTTGCAGATGCTCTGGTTTACGATGGAACGGTTACGCAAAGCAAATGAGCAAATTCAGGATCTTACCTTTCTAAATGTACGATCGCGGATTTTAAAAATTTTGCTCCGGCTCTCGAAGGAACATGGCGTCAAGATGGCGGATGGTATGCAGATTAATTTAAAGCTGACACACCAGCAGATTGCTGATCTGGTAGGCGCTGTCCGTGAAACCGTGACAAAGGTTTTGCTTGAATTACAGGAAGAGGATTTAATTTCCGTTGAACAAAAAAAAGTGATTTTAAAAGATCCTTTAAAGCTGAAAAAGAAAATATCGGAAAGTCTTAAATAGAGGGGTGCTAATAGATCCGATAATATAAAAATTTAATTTCCAATCGTTTCGATAATTTGTTCCTTTTGTTCGGGATGCTGAATGCCAATTCTCCAGGGTTTCCCGCTTTCATCTGTCCCGCCAGCATACAGATCGCCGCCGACATTAACTAAAAATCCATCAAATTCCTTCAGCTCATGTGCAGCCAAATCGATGGCAAACCCTTTGGCGACGGCTCCTAAATCGATTACCAACGGCTTCAGCAATACAAGGTGCGATCTTGTTCCTCTATAGAAGCCCTGTAAGACTTGACAACATTCAACGATTAAGAGCCCGATGAAAGACGACGTCAAAGCGGCTGCCTTCCTCTAAGTCACTTGCGACATGGAAGGACGCCCTATGCATTTTAACGATATCAGACGCAATCGAAAGACCTAATCCGGTTCCGCCCAATTCCCGCGACCTCGCTTTGTCCACGCGATAAAATCTTTCAAAGATCAGCGGAATTTCCTCAGCCGGAATACCGATTCCGGTATCCGTTACACTTAAAATCGTTTTGTTATCCTTTGACTGACCGTATTCGACGTAAACCTCTCCACCGTTAGGTGTATATTTAAGCGCATTATCCACTAAAATATACACGAGTTGCCGCAACTGGTCTTCATCACCTCGTACTTGAACCGGAACCCGCGTTCCGGGTGTTTCCGCAACGGTCATTGAGATCTCCTTTTTCTGAGCCGCGGGCTGCATGGATCGGACGACCTGGCTCGCCAGTTCCCCGATATTTAAAACTTCCCAGCTTGCTTTCGGCGCTATAGAATCGTTGCGGGCCAGTGTAAGCAATGACTCGGTCAGCCGGGTCATCCGCAGAATTTCATCCTTTAGATCTTCGAGAACGGTTTGTTCGAATTCGGGCAAAGTGTTTTTGTGTTCTTCCAACACTTCTATCGAAGAAAGCATGACGCTTAAAGGCGTCCGCAGCTCATGGGATGCGTCAGCCGTGAATTCAACTTGTCGAAAATATGACCTTTTGATGGGCACCATAGCCCTTCCGGAAAGCAAATATGCGACAGCACATGCGACCGTGAGAAGGATAACGGATAAAAACAGCAGGAACAGCCTCATTTGATGCAGCAGACGAATATTGTCTGTAATGCGCAAGGCTCCCCAAAACTGACCTCCGGTCGGACTTAGCGTATAGGTAGCAACCAAATAAGTTTCTTCCTGGCCTCCATTCTTGACCACAATCCACTTTCCAGTTGATCCTTGATCCACTCTGTTCAGCGCCCAATCCTGCAATAGTCCGGTCATTGTGCTGTCCGTTGAAGGAGATACCATGACTATTCCGTCCGGTGTGACCAGGCTTTCCAATTCATCGGATTGCAGATGCTCCCAATCCATTGTTCGATTAGAACTGCTGTCATTCGGATCCCGATGGCTCTTTTGGATATCGACAAAATGCCTCTGCCATTGATTTACGGTCTTTTGCTTCAAATCTGCAAGACGCGTGGATTGGTTGTTATTTAGTGTTCCAGCTAAAATAAAGTAATAAATCAGTGTCGCCAATACCAGAATCAAGGCGATCATCCCGCCCATGACGAGTGTCAGGTTTCGTCTCGTCCGTTCAAACACGGCTTATTTCCTTCACTGTCAAGCGGTAACCCATTCCCCGTACGCTCTGGATCATTTTATCCTGGAAAGGATCGTCCACTTTTTTGCGGAGCAATTTGATCGCGGCGTCCACAGCGTTCAAGGTTATTTCGGCATCCATGCCCCACACCCGATTTTGCAGCTGTTCCCGACTCAACACCTGGCCGGGATGTTCGGCCATAAACACAAGAAGCTGAAATTCCCTGCGTGTGAGTGTTACAGGAGAGCCGCTGCGGACGACTTCCATCGTCGAAATCCGGATTTGAAGCGTCTCGCCGAGATCCAGCAGCTCACCGTTCCAGTTTGTCTCTTTTCGTCGATGAAGCGCCTGAAGCCGAGCGATCAACTCCTCGAATGCAAAAGGTTTAACCAGGTAGTCATCCGCACCGGCATTCAATCCCATGACCTTATCGGAAATGGCATCCTTGGCCGTAAGTATCAGGATTGGGGTCAAGTTTCTGGCAGCCCGGAGTTCCTTGCAAAACGCGATCCCATTTTTTTTCGGCATCATCCAATCCAACAAAAAGATATCAAACGTATCTCTCTCAATAAACATATCTGCCTCATCAGCATTAAGCGCCCATTTGACCCGAAAGCCTTCCTTGTTCAGTTTAAACTGGATAAGTCTGCCCAACTTGGGATCGTCTTCAACCAATAAAATGTTCATGTTCTCCACCTCGGCTCATGATTCTATTATAGACGTTCCAGATGAAATTCACATGAAAAAAATCGTTTTAATCGCCGAGAAGTAATTTGGGGAATGGGCTAAATAAGCGGAAAAAATGTAAGTTAAAGGTAACTCAATAATTTCATGATAATTTCATTATGGCTTGGTATAGTAAAATCAGATTGGAGGGATTACTTTGGCAAAAATGAAAAAAAAGTGGGTCGCCCTATGTTCGACAGCTATTGGAGCGATTTATGTCGCTGCCTATTTAGCAACGGAAACTCAGGCAACAATGCTGCAGCCACAACAACAGGCTCAAGTTCACATGCAGACTGAAAGCAGCCAAACACAGCAACAACTTAATACGCCGACTGAAAGCAGCCAACCGCAACAACAAGTCCAGCTTAACACGCCGACTAAAAGCAGCCAGCCACAACAACAAGCCATAGTTAACACACCGACTAAAAGCAGCCAACCGCAGCAACATGCCATAGTTAACACGCCGACTAAAAGCAGCCAACCACAACAACAACCCATAGTTAACACGCCGACTAAAAGCAGCCAACCAAAGAGAATTTATAAAGATGGTACCTATACGGGCTCAGGAAGCAATCGACGCGGATCGATTGAAGTGGCAGTAACCATTAAGAACGATAAAATAACGGATGTTGAAATCAGTAATTTTGCCATGCATTATTCGGAAAGTGACGTAGTGGGGTTGCCTGAAGAAGTATTGCAAAAACAAAGTTC
>JAQBPR010000190.1 GCA_028287395.1 Bacilli bacterium | reverse complement strand
TTGTCTATTTCGGGTCCGAACTCATGGACCCATCTCATAATCGTTGTATGAGAAATGTGCAATCCCCGTTCGCTCATCATTTCTATTAATCTCGATAGCTTAAGCTATATTTCAAATACCATCTAACCGTTAACAGTATTATATCCGCTTCGTAATGTTTCCGCTTAAAAAAATCCAATGTTGTTTTCAACTTAATTTACTCCATCCATGTATTCTTTTAGAACTAATATTAGCATGGATGAATTTCTTGCACCACAACCCAACCATAATACAAACCCTCAAAATCATTTGATTTTGAGGGTTTTCATATTTTTATCTATTATGGATTGAAGTGTGAAATTTCCGTCTTAACGCCTTAAAACCAAAAATGATCATTGACAAACATTTTACAGCTATTTATAATAATCATATGACATCAGACAATAAAATATTATTTCAAAGGGTGCGAAAAATTGAAACCTATAAAAAAAACCTCGATAATCGACGAAGTTGTATCTAATCTCAAAGAATTAATTACATCTGGGAAATTACGAATAGGGGACAAATTTCCTACCGAAAAGGAACTGTGTACTGATTTAAAAGTGGGCAGGTCTACTGTAAGGGAAGCTTTACGAATGTTAAAAGCATTGGGATTTGTTGAACTGATACAGGGAAGGGGAGCTTTTGTAGCAAAGGTCAAAGAAGATGATCCACGTAGTATTGTGATTTGGTTCGTTGAGAACGAAGTACAAATTACCGATTTTATGGAAGTTCGCGCATCAATAGAAACATTGGCAGTTAAACTAGCAATCCCGCGGATAACTAATAAAGAAATACAAAAGCTGGAACAAATTCAAAAAGATTTCGAGAAGGCGGTTTTTGAAAACGATGTCATCAAATTGATAACTTACGATGAAGCCTTTCACAAAATGATTGTAGATGCCACGGGCAACAAATTGCTAATTGGAATATATGACAAGGTAGCCGAAGGTTTTACCGATTACAGGGCAAAGTCGTTCTCCATCAGAGAAAATGCAAAGAATGCTTTAGGTCCCCATCAAAATATACTCAATGCGATTAAAAATAAAAATGTTGAAGAGGCAGTAGTAGAGGTTATCAATCATATCAATATTTCTATAGCTGATATATCAAAAATGACCAATATAGCCAACAAAGGATAAAATTATTACTCACTTATACTAAAAACTAAGTTTTGCAGCTATTTAATCTTAGGGGGAATTTCTAAATGGCAACTAGAGGGATTTTACGTTATATAAATCTTTTTGTAATCGTATTCATGAGTATTATGGCAGGCTGTTCGAGTGGGCAATCAAATTTAAAAACGAACGTGAACTCAAGTGATTCATCAAAAGTAGAGGGGAAAGTCACAATTGAATTTTGGAACGGACATACTGGACCTGACGGAAAAGTCATGGCAAGTCTCGTTAAGGATTTCGAACAGTCCCATCCCAACATACAAATTAATATTCAAAGTCTTCCATGGGACGAATTGTTTACCAAAGCGCAGCTGGCTATTAAAAGCGGATCCGGCCCTGATCTGGTCACGATGCCTTTTGATCGGATGATCAGTTATAAAGATTCAATGTTCAAACCGATTGATGATTTGGTGAAGGGTAATATCAATATGGCTGATTTCGATAAGAATCTATGGTCGAAAACACTTTTTGATGGAAAACAATATGGAATCCCTCTGGATACCCATCCTTATGTTCTCTATTACCGTCCCGATTTATTTAAGAAAGCAGGTTTGGAACTATTGCCCAAAGACCGACCGATTACAAAAGAAGAATTTGAAAAGGATGCTAAGGCCTTAACTAGTGATACCGTAAAAGGTTTTGCATTTAAGCAAACTGCAATTCATTCCTTTTGGGACTTTTGGGGCTTCTTCCTACAGAACGGTGGTACTTTGTATAACAGTGACCAAACGAAAAGTGAGTTTAATTCGAAAGCAGCTAAAGAGACTTTGCAATATTTAATCAGCCTACAGGATGATAAGAAAGTGGTTCCAGAAGGTGTGATGGATTGGAAAACAGCCTTTTCCCGCTTTAACGAAGGATCGGTGGCGATGTTGTTGCACGGGTCTTGGCTGATTCCGGCACTAGAAGAGTCGAAAACGCCATACGAGACCGCGATGGTACCTCAATTAGGTTCGGGCGATTACGCGGCTTTTGCTAATATGCATGTGTTTGCTTTTACTCGCAGTGATGAAGTAAAAACAAAAGCAGCTATGGAATTTGTCCAATGGGTGGAGACGACGGAAAATGCAGCAAAGTGGGGAATGGGTTCAGGTAACGTTCCAGCACAATTGAAAGCACGTGAGAAATATGCTGAGAACCCGAAATTGCAACCAATTGCCAAAACTGCGGAAATGATGAAAGGTAAATTGTTTATGAACCCATATAATAAGAAAGGCGATACAATGATCTACAAGTATATTGTTCCTTCTCTTGAAGGTGTTTATAGCAAGACTATGACCATTGATCAGGCGTTGGGAAATATTGATAAAGGGATTAATGAATCACTTAAATGAAAATTAAGGGAGGGACCCTTAACCTTTATTTTGGAAGGTGGAGCTAGTGGAAAAGAAAAATGGCTGGACGCTCATCTTATTTTTAGGACCTTTTCTTTTATTTTTTTTAGTATTTAATTTAACGCCTTTGGTCGGTGGGGCAATCATGAGTTTTACAGAATACCCATTGTTAGGTGATATCAGGTTTACATGGTTTGATAATTATATAAAGGCGATTTCCGATCCCATTTTCTTGAAAGCATTAAAAAACACGCTAATTTATGTATTGGGCATAGTTCCATTATTTGTAATATCGATGCTAACGGCTTTATCCATACATCAAGTTAAACGTGGAAAGAGATTGTTCAGAACAATCCTCTTTATGCCTTATATTATTCCAATGGCGGTTCACGGGTTTATTTTCACCTCCATTTTTCAACCGAAAACCGGTGTTTTTGGAGTTATATTTAAAATGATGGGCTGGAATGAATGGGTGAATGTGGGATTGTTGACAAAGATGTCAACAGCAATTATCGCAGTAATGTTCGTATGGGTATATGTGTACTTGGGGTATGTTATGAGTATTTTGTATACTGGCTTGCAGGAGATTCCTACCTCCTATTATGAAGCTGCTACCATTGATGGAGCGGGGAAAATTCGTAGTTTTTTTTCGATAACGCTTCCCCTGTTAAGCAATGTTCTAGTCTATGTGGCTGTGACAGGGATTGTTCTATCATTTCAAATTTTTCCCTTAGTCTGGACATTAACAGGAAGTGGTATGGGCATGGGGGCGGGGGGTCCTTCCTATTCCACAATATCGATGGATTTATATATATATCAAAGTGCATTTAGGGATCAAAATTTGGGCTATGCATCTGCCATGGGATTTTTAATGTTAATTGTTACTTTTATAATAGCGACGCTTCCCTTCAAACTGATCAAGGAAGTGAGATATGATTAAGGAGATTTCAGTGAAACTTAAAAAGGTTCCGTCTTATATTTTTCTAACTGGTTTGTCCATAATTATTTTATTGCCAATTCTTTATGCACTGTCCATTTCTCTGAAAAACATAACGGAAGTGTATTCACATCCATTACTTCTTATCCCGAGACAACCGACACTTTCAGCATGGAAGAAATTGTTTCAAGCGATACCAGCGATTAATTGGCTGTTTAATAGTCTTTATATTGCTTTACTGGGCACTATTATCAATTTGGTAATTTGTTCACTTGCTGGTTATGCATTTGCCCGGTTACCGTTTCGCGGAAAAAATGTGTTATACCGTTTAATAATATCTACATTGATGCTGCCTTTAGCTGTTTACATTGTGCCTTTATACATCATCATGGATAAATTAAAACTATTGAATACATTTTGGTCTGTGGCTATACCAGTCAATGAGAGTGTCTTTGGGGTATTTTTGTTGACCCAATTTTTCAAAAACATTCCTCAAGAGATGGAAGAGGCAGCACTAATAGACGGCTGCAACCGTTTAAAGACCTTTTTGTACATCTTTCTTCCTATGGCTCGGTCAAGTTTGATTACATTGGCAATCTTTTCATTCACGTGGAAATGGAATATGTTTTTATGGCCGCTTATTGCCATTAACAGTTCGAAATTATATACACTAGTGGTCGGAATCGCTATTTCAGTAGGGCAATATGAAACGGACAAAAACATGTTCATGGCAGGAGCTGTCCTAATTGTATTACCTGTAATAATTATTTATTTTATTTTCCAAAAATACATTGTCAGAACTGAAACAACAAGTGGTATGAAATAAGCTGAAAACATGCTGGAAAGCGCGTAGACACAATCTAAATAAGTATATTGAAACTCTATATTTTTACTTATAGGGTCTTATTTAGAACAATCTATGTCTGATGGCAGACAAAAATAAAGATAATTAATATATACAAGTTAGGGTTCCAGTTTTTTATGCTATATGATTCGCGAATTATCCAATATGAAATCGCTTACGAAGATAAGGAATCGTATGAAAGGTGAGTAAATATGGAAAAGATTGAGGCAGCATGGGTTTTATTCTTTAATGACTCTTGATAGTAACTTTGAGATCTTGCACGACTTTATCTCTCTGTACTATTTTATCTGGAGGATGGGTTATGGAATTACTGAAAACTTTATTATATCGATTTACAAGAATTATTACTATTGCATTGATTTTTTTAATGGTATTGGTTATTTTTTTACAAGTCATTTCGAGATATGTTTTTAATCATTCTTTACCTTGGTCTGAAGAGCTTGCTAGATATCTTTTTATTTGGTTGGCCTTATTAGGAGCAGCTTTAGGAATTTACAAGCGAACACATCCAAATATTGATATTATTGTAAATTATTTATCTAAATCTATTCAGTTGCAGCTCCACAGAGCAAAATGCATAATCAGCTGTTCATTTTTTATTGTTTTATTTTTACATGGTTATCAAGCAACGGTTAGTTCATGGGAAGCTAATTCTGCTGCTATGCAAATAAGTATGGGATGGCCGACGCTTGCTATTCCAACTTCAGCTTTATTAATGTTTCTTTTTACGCTTGCGGAATCTTCAAAATTATTTAACCGCCCCTGGTTAGGGGTTTTCATTACCATTTTATTGAGCTATGGATTAGTGGAGCTAAGCAGCTGGTTGAACTTGCAGAATGGGGTAGCCTTAATTTTTATTCTACTGATTTTATTTTTACTAATAGGTATTCCGGTAGCCATCTCGTTAGGTATTTCAAGTTATTGGGCTATTATTACAACCGGAGCTGCAAATTTACAAATTTTACCTCAACAAATGTTCGGCGGACTAGATTCTTTTGCATTATTAGCCATTCCATTTTTCATACTTGCAGGCGGAATCATGGAGAAAGGAGGAGTCGCAAAACGGCTTGTTTTATTTGTATCATCATTAGTCTCAGGATTTCGAGGCGGGCTTGGGACGGCTAATATTGGAGCAAGTGTGTTATTTGCAGATATTTCCGGTTCTGCAGTAGCAGATACAGCCGCTATTGGTTCCGTTATGATACCTGGGATGGTTGAAAAAGGTTACCATAAGCCTTATGTCACTGCTCTACAGGCGGCAGCAGGCTCACTCGGTATGCTCTTTCCACCAAGTACTAGTATGATCATTTTTGCAATGGTAGCACAAATCTCTGTTGCACAATTATTTTTGTCTAGTTTTGTACCTGGTTTTCTTGTAGCGATCGGGTTTGCTATAGTGAATTATTTTGTATCAAAAAAACGAAATTATCCCATTGACAAATGGAAAGGACCTACGGAAATTATTCATGCTTTTAAACTAGCGGGATTTTCTTTACTTGCTCCAATTATTATATTAGGTGGAATTTTAGGTGGGATTTTTACAGCTACAGAAGCAGGTGTTGTTGCGATTGTTTACGTTCTTTTAGTAAGTATATTCGCTCATCGGGATTTAAAATGGAAAGATCTATTTACTATTCTAGAGAATTCCGCCGTAATGACATCTAGGGTTACATTCGTCTTGGCAATGGCTATGATTTTTGGTTGGTTTTTGACAGTGAATCATGTTCCTCAGAATATAACACACTACTTATCTTCTATTTCTAATAATCCAATTATCATATTACTGTTGATCCAATTGTTTTTAATGATTATTCATACTTTTATGGAGACAGGATCCACCATCCTTATTGTTGTACCGATTATATTACCTTTATTATTGCAATTAGGAATTAGTCCTGTACTTTTCGGCATCACTGTAATGCTTAATTCTGCGATAGGTTTGATTCTCCCACCGATGGGCATTGGACTTTATACGGCTACTTCACTTACACAAGTACCTTTAGGGCAAGCGACGCGAGAAATCATTCCTTTTGTAATGACAACAATTTTAGTTTTGCTGCTTGTAATCATTTTTCCAGACTTAGCGCTAGGGTTATCCAAAATATTCAATAAATAATAGGAGGAATTAACTTATGAAAAAAGCTAAAATCGGATCGGTTGTTTTAATGTCTTTTGCATTGGTAATTATGGTAAATATTACGGGATGTTCAATAAAATCAAAAGGGAGCAATGAAGCCTTGAATACGGCATCACCTGCTAAGGGAGAAACTTCGTCCTCGTCCTCGTCCCAACCAACGTTAAAACTACGGTTTGGGAATACTGCTGTTCAAGGGTCTACATTATACGATGCCTCCAATTTATTTAAAAAGGAGGTTGAAGATAAAACAAAGGGTTCTGTACAGATCGATTACCTTTCTAACGGGGTTCTTGGTGGAGATGCTCAGGTTGTTCAACAAATAGTCGCAGGGACAACAGATATTAATGTCACTGATTTAGGGTTATTTTCGAGCTATGACAAGAAATTAAGTGCATTAAGCTTACCCTTTTTATATAGCAGCCTAGAACAAGCTTGGAAGGTGATGGACAGCCAAATTGGCCAAGATTTAGCAAATGGATTAATTGCAAAAGGAATCCATCCGCTTGCTTACTGGGAGAACGGTTTTCGAGATTTAACTACAAAAAGTAAACTTGTAAAGACGGCTGGTGACTTGAATGGGTTAAAAATTAGAACTCCGCAAATTCCAGCATCTCTTCAATTGTGGAAAACGTTGGGTTCAAATCCGACTCCTATGGATTTAGGGCAAGTATACATGGGGCTCTCACAAGGTGTTGTTGAAGGCCAGGAAAATCCACTTGAAATTATAAATAATAATAAATTATATGAGGTCGAAAAGTATCTAATTCTTACACATCACGTTTATAGCCCAACAATACTTGTTATGAGCGAGCAGTCGTGGTCTAAGTTAAACCCTGATCAACAAAAAATGGTTGTAGAAGCAGCTAAGGATGTTGCTAAAATCCATCGTCAAAATACGAAACAGCATTCAGATGAGCTTTTGAAAACTATGAAAGAAAAGCTAACTGTCGTTCAACCTGACTTAGAAAGTTTTAAAAAAGCAGCAGAACCAATGTATAAGTGGGCCGAAACTGAATATGGAGCTGATGTAGTTAAAGCTGTTAAAGATGAAGTAGAGAAAGATAAGTAATCTTTGTAGGAGGAAATGGAATTGAAGCTATTAAATTTTATTATGGAAGGCAAATATCGATTAGGTGTTAAGACGGAACGAGGTATTGTCGATGTAGAAACAGCGATTTCAGTTGTAACTAACAACGGAGATATTGTTCGTACGATGCATGAAGCGATAGAAGGAGGAAGGGAAGCCCTTTACACACTGCAAAGTTTCATCGATCAGGCTCTTGCTGAAACTGAATCAAGTATTCAAGCTAAGTATCTTCTAAATGAGGAGGAAATTTCCTTTGGGGCTTGCGTCCCATATCCGAACAAAATCATTTGCGTTGGCTTGAATTATCGTAAACATGCGGAAGAAACCAATTCGCTGATTCCTGAATATCCTATTTTGTTTAGCAAGTTTAACAATACGCTCAATGGACATGGCTCTGCAGTTTTACTACCAAAGGTATCTAAGAAAGTCGATTACGAAGCAGAGCTTGCGATTGTCATTGGTAAAAAATCGAAGGATGTAGAAAAGGAAGTCGCTTTGAATTGTGTATTCGGTTACTGTAACGCAAATGATCTATCCGCACGTGATTTACAGTCGAGAACGAACCAATGGCTTCTCGGCAAAACATGCGATGGTTTCTCTCCAATCGGGCCTTATCTCGTGACTTCGGATGAAATCGGCGATCCGAATCAATTAGAAATTCGCTGTTTAGTCAACGGAGAAGTGCGACAGCAATCCAATACTGCTGATATGATTTTTCGTTGTGAAGAGATCGTAAGCTACATTTCCCAACATTTTACTTTGGAGCCCGGAGATATAATCCTAACAGGAACTCCTGAAGGGGTTGTGCTGGGATACCCGGAAGATAAACAATTCTTTCTTAAAGACGGAGATGTAGTGACCATAGAGATTGAAAAACTTGGCAGATTAACCAATCATATGATTAGTGAGATTTAATTCTTTGATTAGCCCCAAAAAGGTAGAAAGCGAAGATGAGACATTTTTAGTATTGACAAGTAAATTATTCTAACTTAGAATAATTATTGTAGGACATCAGACAATTTCGGGAAGTAGAGATCTCACCCATCATCGGGCAAAGGTTTTTATCTGGTAACAATTCCAGTAAATTGTCTGACGTCATATTGTATGATCTAACATTAAGGAGATGATTCTTATTAAAAAGTTATTGACAGGCATTATCCCACCGGTAGTTACGCCATTCGACGAAAATGAGCAGATGGATGAGAAAAAGCTGAGGGAAGAAGTTAAGTATTTATTAAAAACGGGTATTCACGGGATCAGTTTCGGCGGCAGTACGGGTGAAGGAGCTCTTTTAAGTGATGAAGAACTGGCACGCGGCATTACAATAGTTCAAGAAGAAAACACATTGTCACTTCCGGTTTTATGCGGGATCATCCGCAACTCACTGAAAGATGCTCTCAGTGCCGGACTTGCAGCAAAACAAGCTGGGGCAAATGTGCTGATGATAACACCGACGTTTTATCATGGCACTTCTGAGGAAGGCAACTATGTATATTTTAAAGAACTTGCAAGCAAGGTAGGTTTGCCCATTGTCATTTACAATGTTGTCAGTGACAATCCGATTTTGCCTAGCGCGATGAAGAAAATTGCAAATATCGATAATATAATTGGTATTAAACAAAGTATAGGAGGCCGTGGCATTCACGGATTAACAGACATGATTGCTGAGTGCGGTGATAAGATTTCAATTTTTGGCGCACAGGACGATCTCATGTATATTTCCTACGAATTGGGTGCGGTCGGCGCAATATCAGCGATAATAGCACTATTTCCAGAATTGTGCGTGCAGCAATGGAATGCCGTTCAGGCCAGAAACTACGATCTAGCAAAAGAGATCCATTACCGAATTCTACCAGTATGGCGAACTATTGAAGGCAGAGCATTTCCGGGTAGGATCAAGGCAGCTTTAAACCTGTTAGGCAGAAACGTCGGCAAGGCGAGAAAGCCGATCTTGGAAACCACAGGGATCGAACTTGAAAATATTAAACGTGCATTAATTCAATCCTCATTTTTATAATTTTATCATAGACACATTTTCGAGGGAGAGATTAAGATGAAGAAACATATGGGTTTGAGTTTAAATCTAAAAGGTATTATTCCACCAATGGTGACTCCTTTTACGTCTGATACAGAAGAATTGGATATAAAGGCTATTCAAGCGGAAACAGAATACTTAATTCAAGCAGGGGTACATGGTTTGTGCATTGGTGGAAGCACTGGAGAAGGTGCAGGATTATCGGAAAAAGAAATTTACACGCTATGTAAGACAGTCGTAGACCAGACTCGGGGTCGAGTTCAAGTCATAGGTGGAGTTATTGCAGATACAACGGCAGAGGCTATTCAAAAATCTCTAGCAGCAAAGGAAGCAGGAGTGTCATCTTTACAGTTGACACCGCCTCATTATTTGTGGGTACCCACAACAGAGGGATTAGTTCAGCATTTTCGAAGAGTAGGTGAAGCGGTTGAGCTTCCTATTTTAATTTATAATGTGGTTCCATGGGTAGATATTGATGTTTATGCGATGAAAGAAATCATCGAAAATGTGCCTTGGGTTTTGGGAGTCAAGCAAAGTGGCGGGGACATGCATAAGGTGGCGGATATGCTGCATCTAATTCACGACTTGGTACCCATCACTACAGGTATCGACGATCTTTTGTATCCAACATTTTGTATGGGAGTGGACGGCGCTATCTCCTGTTTGTTGGCAGTGTTTCCTGAAGTAACACTTGATTTATACAACAAGGTGCAGGCAGGCGACCACAAGGGTGCAAAAGCTATACATGATCGATTGCTTCCAATTTGGCGTGCAATCCAAGGGCCTGATATGCCGTATCTTGCGAAAACAGCGATTAAAATGCTTGGACGCGAGGTTGGAATCGCGCGTAGTCCAATTATGCCGCCAACGGAAGAGAAGAAGAATCAGATCCGTCAGCGACTTGTGGAAGCAGGATTTCTAAAAGCAGTTAATGTCTAAGACGAATAGAGTTTTTCCAGGGTGTTAACGTTTCACCTATGAATCAAATTCAAACTCATTGTGGTTGGTTGGATATCTGTCGAAAATCAGCGATGAAGACAGATATTCCCACCCGACTTAACAGCGGTCCAAGGCAAATGTTTTCCTTTCGCTCCATAGTAAAGAACCAAGGCTTTACCCATCTTAAATTGTAGAGGTGTAACCGAATGAAAAAAATTATGAATGACCCCATAGCTTTTGTAGATGAAACGTTGGAAGGGATCGTTTATGCCCATCCAAACCAACTCCGCTTTACGGATGGTGAAAAGAGGGGAATTGTTCGTGCGGATGCGCCAGTTAAAAGCAAAGTGGCAATAGCAACAGGCGGCGGCTCAGGACATCTCCCTCTATTTCTTGGTTATGTAGGTAAAGGCCTTGCGGACGGTTCGTCCGTTGGGAATGTTTTCACTTCTCCTAGTGCGGATGCGATTATTAATGTAGTGAAAGAAATCCACGGGGGAAAAGGAGTCCTCTTCCTATATGGAAATTATTTTGGAGATAAAATGAATTTTGATTTAGCTGCCGAAATGTTAGAGGAAGATGAAAATATTATCGTGAAAACTATTCGTGTCTCGGATGACGTCGCGTCTGCACCCCGAAAAAATTGGCAGAACCGACGGGGGGTAGCCGGTATCTTTTTTGCCTATAAGATCGCGGGAGCATGTGCGGAAACGATGGCTTCTTTGGATAAGGTGAAAGAAATAGCTGAAAAAACGGCTGCCAATCTGGCAACGATGGGTGTTGCTCTGACCTCCTGTATCAGTCCGGCTTCGGGAAAATCGACTTTCACGATTGGAGAAGATGAGATGGAAATCGGTATGGGTATCCACGGAGAACCAGGTATCAAACGCAGCAAACTTGAAGGTGCCAAAGAAATTTCAGAAGAGATCATTCAATATTTGACTGAAGATTTGGCATTGAAATCCGGCGATGAAGTTGCTGTTCTAATAAACGGTTCTGGTGCTACGCCTCTTGAAGAGTTGTATATTGTGAATCGAGAGGTTCATCTCCTGCTGTTCAAGCGTAATATTAACATTTACAGGACCTATGTAGGTGAATATGCGACCTCAATGGAAATGGCAGGATGTTCGGTGACCTTGCTTAAATTGGATGAAGTATTGAAGCCATATTTAGACGCCCCTGCGGAATCTCCTTTCTTTAAACAATTCGGGAGGGAATGAAAAATGAATTTTAAAAAGATAAGCCCTTTATTGGTTGAATTCGCCGAACGCAATAAAGATAAGTGGAATGCACTCGACGGCGCTCAAGGGGATGGAGATTTAGGCATTACGATTGTTCTGGGTGCTAATGCTTTGGCGGCAAGTGCGGAAACGTGCAGCTCGGTTAAAGAATGGTTTCAGGAAGGCGGCAAAGCGCTTCGTAAGGCGGCTCCATCCACGATGGGTATTTTAATTGCTTCAGCAATGATCAAAGCGGGAAAGTCGATCGAAGAAAACAAAGAGAATTTGACCCTAAATGATTGGGTAATCATCCAGAAAAGTATGGTAGAAGAAATTCAGATGCGTGGCGGTGCGAAGCTAGGGGATAAGACCATATTGGATGCATTCGTTCCCGCTTTGCAAACCTTCAGCGATAGTGTTGAAAAAGGTTGGAATCCTATACAAATACTAAATGAGGTAACTGCAACAGCAAAACGGTCGGCAGAAGAAACGGCTTTCCTGGTCTCCAAGATCGGCCGTTCAAGTTGGCTGGGTGAGCGCGCTCAAGGCAACATCGACGGCGGAGCCTGGGTATGCTATCAAGTGTATGAATTTGTCTTAAATATTATTAAGGCCAAGGAATGATGAGCTAAGTTTAATCCAGGCTGTTTTTTATTATTAAGCTTAAAGAGAGGAAGGTTCACATTAAATGGAAACAAAAACATTTCTAAATTATATTAATGGAAAATGGATTGCTTCGACATCCGGGGAAGTGTCTACAAGCTTTAACCCTGCAAATCAAGAAGAGGTAGTCGGGTACTATCAAATGTCGAATATAAATGATCTGGATGCTGCGGTTACCTCAGCTAATCAAGCCAAACGAGGCTGGCGGAATCTATCAGGCGCTGCAAGAGGTGACTATTTATTTAAAGTGGCAAATATTATGGAGCGGCGTTTAGATGAAATTGCGCTTTGCATGACACGGGAAATGGGAAAGACCTATTCGGAAGCGAAGGGAGAAACAGCTCGTGGAATCGCTATTTTGCGATACTATGCAGGAGAAGGCATGCGGAAGGTTGGAGATGTTATTCCATCGACAGACAGCAGCGCATTAATGTATTCCACACGCTGCCCCTTAGGTGTTATTGGTGTGATTCCCCCATGGAATTTTCCAGTCGCTATCCCCCTATGGAAATCGGCTCCAGCATTAATTTATGGAAATACGGTCATTCTTAAACCGGCTGAAGAATCGGCAATTACAGCGGCGATGGTCGTGGAGTGCTTTGATGAAGCCGGCTTTCCGAACGGAGTCATCAATATGGTGAACGGAAAGGGAACGGTCATTGGGCAGGGGATGGTTGAACATCCATTGATTCAAGGAATTACATTTACAGGCTCTAATTTAGTCGGAAAAATGATTGGACAGATAGCTTTAGCCCGTGGTGCCAAATATCAATTGGAGATGGGTGGAAAAAACCCAATTATCGTGGCGGCAGACGCAGACATAGACTTGGCGGTAGATGCCACGATTTCTGGAGGATTCCGTTCGACTGGACAAAAATGTACAGCGACAAGCCGGGTGATCGTTATCAAAGAAATTTATGATTCATTTAAGCAACGGTTACTTGCAAAAACTGCGGAAATTAATGTCGGGAACGGTCAAAGTCAAGATGTATGGATGGGTCCTTGCGCAAGCGAAAAGCAGTTAAATACTGTCATTCAAAAAATCAAACAAGGCATAGAGGAAGGCGCAACTTTGTTAACAGGGGGAGCACGATTGAATGCCGGCATCTTGAAAAAAGGATTCTTTTTGGAACCAACGATTTTTGAAGGTGTCACTCGTAATATGACCTTAGCTAAGGAAGAAATTTTCGGACCTGTTCTTGCCCTTATTTCGGTGAACAATATGGAGGAAGCGATCGAATTAGCCAATGATGTGGAATATGGACTTAGCGCTTCCATCTTTACTAAAGATATCGGGAATATTTTAAAATTCATCCATGATATAGATGCTGGGTTAGTACGGATCAATTCAGAGACAGCTGGTGTAGAGCTTCAGGCTCCATTCGGAGGTATGAAGCAGTCCAGCTCACATTCCCGAGAACAAGGACAAGCAGCGATTGAATTTTTCACGTCCATTAAAACAGTGTTTATTAAGTCCTAAAGTTTAGTTAGCAGTCATTTGGAAGAAGGTGTGATGAGGATAATGGAAGATAGCACGAGCGTCATTCTTCGTCTTGAAATGGATAAAACCATCGTATCCTTCGGTGATGTAGCCTCCATAATCAGTAAGGCAGGTGGAGATATCATTGCGATTGACGTCATTGAACCAGGGAAAAGATTAGAAATTCGTGATTTAACCGTCAGTATGGCAGATCCTTCGGAAGTGACTCAAATTACGAATGCCGTAAGTGCAATAATAGGTACACGCATAATTCACGTTTCGGATCGTACGTTTCTGCTGCATTTAGGAGGGAAGATTCAAATAACCTCAAAAATCCCTTTGAAGAATAGAGACGATCTGTCAAGGATTTACACTCCAGGGGTTGCCAAAGTATGCATGGCTATTCATAATGATCCGCAGAAAGCTTACACACTTACTGTGAAAAGAAACATGATTGCTGTGGTCTCAGACGGGACAGCAGTACTAGGTTTAGGGGATATAGGACCTTTCGCCGCCATGCCGGTAATGGAAGGGAAAGCGATGCTATTCAAAGAACTTGCAGATGTGGATGCATTCCCCATTTGTTTAGACACCAAAGATACGGAAGAGATTATTAAAATTGTGAAATTGATTTCTCCCGCATTTGGCGGGATTAATCTAGAGGATATCTCTTCCCCTAGGTGCTTTGAAATTGAGCAAAGGTTAAAGCAAGAATTGGATATCCCTGTATTTCATGATGACCAACATGGAACGGCAGTCGTGTTGCTTGCGGGGCTCTTGAATGCCTTGAAGATTGTCAAAAAGTCTATCAAAGAGATTAAAGTGGTCGTCTGCGGTGTGGGTGCAGCTGGTATAGCATGCTCAAAGATCCTACTTGCCGCAGGAGTGAAAGAGCTTATAGGTGTTGACAAGGACGGTGCTATTCACAGAAGCGTTGTTTATGAAAATTCGGTTTGGAATGAATACGCATCATTAACCAATCCTCAAAATATTAAAGGCACATTATCGGAAGTTATCAAGCAAGCAGATGTGTTTATCGGATTGTCCAGACCGGGTGTTCTCAAGTCCCAAGACATTCAGCAAATGGCACAAAATCCTATAGTATTCGCAATGGCAAATCCAAATCCGGAGATTACGCCTGAAGATGCGGGACGGTATGTACGTGTCTTTGCTACCGGGAGGTCGGATTACCCGAATCAATTGAATAATGTTCTAGCATTTCCCGGTATTTTCAGGGGAGCCTTGGATGCAAGAGCATCGACGATCAACGAGGAAATGAAGCTTGCTGCAGCTAAAGCGATTGCCTCTATAGTGTCGGAGGAAGAACTGAATGAATATTACATTATTCCCAGTGTGTTCAATGAAAAAGTCGTTCCTGCGGTACGAAAAGCAGTAATACAAGAAGCCATTCGGACTGGCGTTGCGCGTAAAACGCCTAGAGAGTTTAAAGATATATTTTAGGCAATGAATCAACTGTAATAATTGCTGCTGATACTTAGTAGAATCACATTACTATTACCAGGGAGTGTGTATTATAAATGATAAATAATAAAGAAATTAGACTCGGTATGGTAGGTAGCGGGGATATTAGTAACCGTTTTTTCGAACAGGCAGCTCGTTTGGAAAATGTGAAGTTTGTAGCCACCTGTGCCAAGCATTTGGCAAATGCGGAAAAGAAAGCGAAGATTTATCAAATTCCACGTTGGTATGACGACTACATTCAAATGATGGAAAACGAACAGCTTGATGCCGTTGTTGTGACAACACCGCATTCTGTTCATGCTGAAGTAGTTTTGGCGGCGTTTGAGAGAGGATTGCATGTACTTAATGAAAAGCCCATGGCTACCAGTTTTTCGGACTGTAAAAGAATGGTGGAAGAAGCAGAAGCGCACGAGAGGATTTTTATGAATTTGCCATACGACCTTAACCCTTCCTTTATGGCTGCGACAGAATATATGAAAGAAGAAGTGATTGGTAAAATTACCGGCGCCGAAACCCAACTTTCCTTTCCCGGACCCGGAAGAGACAATTGGTACTATAACCGCTCCATTGCTCAAGGAGGTGCTGTTCTGGACTGTATGGTGTATCCGGTCAGTCGGCTTATCTCTTTACTGGGCCCGGCGAAAAGTGTTTTAGCGGAAGTGAACACGTTAATTCCGAAACGTATTATAAGCGCTGGTAAGGTTGTGAATAGTGATGTTGATGACAATGCCACAGTCATTGTGGAATTTTCTGGTGGACAGCATGCGGTAATCCGTACTTTGTGGGGAATCGCTTTTAAGCAGAACAATACCATTATCTATGGACGCGAAGGGACGATTGCTTTAAACGACTCCGGATTTGACCTAGTTATTCATTCTCCTCATAGGCCGATTCCCGATGCCAAACAAGTGATATGGCGTGGACTGGATCATTGTTTTGTCCCGAATAAACGCTCATTCCCCGAGCAGGAAGAAGATATCATGGGGCACTTCATAAACTGTTTAAGGAATAAACAACAGCCTAAGCAATCAGCAAGAATACAGCTTCATGTACATGAGATTATGTTTGGAGCCTATGAGTCAGGATTATTAGGAAAACGTTATGAGCTTACTACAACGTTTGAACCGTGGTACAATTTAAAACCGGAAATGTTTAACACGAGAAGCGAATATATATGAAGCATCTAAAGTTTAAGATATATAAAAAGGCAGTTCGCTTCTATTTAAAGGGCAAACTGCTTTTTATTGAATGTAAAAATTTTAATTATTTATTATCATCTGCTGTTTCTGTATCGGATCCTTCGTTATCTTGCTTTTCTCCATCAGAGCTGTCCACTTTTATAACGACTCCAGTTTGTGCGTTTACCTTGACCTCTTGAATCTTTCCAGTGCTGTCCTTTACTGCTACATTATAAACAGCAGTATTATCTTCGTCCTCTAATGTAACACTTTGTACAGTTCCGCTGACCTTATTCAGTGCTGCTGCTTTGCTTTGCTCTGTTGTAACTTTTGCTTGGGACTGCAACTGTGCTTGCTCATCAGCTGGATTGATTTCTTTATCCGCTGTGTCATTAGTTTCAGTTCCTTTTACTTCAGTTGGATCTGCTTGCTCAGGAGTGGCTTGTCCTGTAATTACAACTGGTGTGCTTGAAACGGTGGCTGTTTTAAAAACCGGTAGTCCAGCTGCTTGCGCGGCCATTGCTCCACCAGCTAATAATGCTAGTGATAAGCCTGTTGTTAATATTACTTTCTTCATTTGAATGCCTCCTTCGTTTATCTTACAAGATTATTATAACCCGCTTATATGTGAGGAAGCAGACGATGAGATGAGAATTGAATGAGAACTCCAAGAAATGGTTCTCAGCAAAATTTAATATTTTATGGTTATAATAGACAGAAAGCTAATATATGATTACGATGCTGGTTTTCTGAAGCAATCCAAAGGAGCTTTTAAATGACGTTAAATCTACTTATTATTGAAGACGAACAAAAAATATCCAGGCTATTAGAATTGGAATTGACATACGAAGGCTATACCGTAGAATTGGCCACAACTGGAAGAGAAGGACTAGAAAAAGCATTGTCCCGAGAATGGGACTTAGTCCTTCTCGATATCATGCTCCCAGGATTAAATGGATTAGAGGTATTAAGAAGAATTCGGAATACCGATTTGCGTACACCGATTATTCTTATTACCGCTCGAGATGCAACACCTGACAAGGTTAGCGGCTTAGATTTTGGTGCCAATGATTATATTACAAAGCCCTTCGAAATTGAAGAGGTATTAGCGAGAATTCGTTCTTGCTTGCGCAAATCGAGTCAAATGGAACATGAACTGGAGCCTAAACTCCAAAAAATACTTTTCATAAATGAATTAACCGTGAATCCAATCACACGAGAAGTTGTTCGGGAGAATACTTCTATAGAACTTACTCCTAAAGAATTCGATTTATTAGTTTACTTGTTAGAAAATAAAAACCAAGTTCTTACGCGCGAGCAGATTATTAATCAGGTGTGGGGATTTGATTTTTTAGGTGATACCAATGTTGTGGATGTTTACGTTCGTTATCTGCGCAAAAAGATAGATTATCCTTTTAAGCTGCAGCTAATTCAAACCTATCGCGGGGTGGGTTACTGCATTAAGGAGATCAAATGAATATTAAGAACAAAATTACGCTATTAACAACATTTTGGTTGATCTGTATTTTAATCGGAGTCAATCTTATCGTCTATTTTTCATTTATCAAAATTGTAACCAGTAATGAGAAGGAGACGCTGCAGAGTAAGATGGAGCTTTTGTTAGAGCAAACGAAACCTGATGAGATCATGAAACCGAATCAATCTGTAATTTTACAAAAGTTTTTGCCGGAAAATGCTGCAATCCGCGTGCTGGACAAAAGTTCCAAGATTATTAATTCTGTCGCCAATGATGAGGAGTTAGCAAAGATAACACCTGAGTTTGTGAGCACTACGGAGTCTGAGTTATATAGGAATGCAGGACAACAAATCCTTATCGTTCGATTACCCATACTCTCTGGAAACCAAGTCATGGGTTCTTTAGAAATTGTTGAAAGGCTCGAGGCTCTAGAAGGTAATATTAATACATTAGTATATATTTTAGTTTTTTCTACTGTAGGGGCGCTTATATTATCGGTTATTAGTGGACTTTTTCTATCTAAGCTTATTCTCAGACCCATCAGCCGAATTATTCATACGATGGAAGAGATTGAAGGCAGTCTCATTTTTAAACAGATCCCGTTAAAGCATAGGGAGAAAGACGAGCTTCATAAAATGGTGGAGACGTTTAACCGGATGATGGGGCGCATTGAACAAAGCTTTGTTAAGCAACAGCAATTCGTATCCGATGCCTCTCATGAGCTGAAAACTCCGATCACGATCATTGAGAGCTATGCAAAAATGCTGCGAAGATGGGGAATGAATGATGAAAAGGTGCAGAGAGAAGCTATTGCAACCATTTACGAGGAATCGGTAAGAATGAAACAGCTTACCCAACATCTGTTAGATTTAGTTTCGTTAGATGATGGAGGCGCTGTATCTTTACAAACTGTGAATATGATGGAATTGTGTGGCCAAACTGCCAAAGTTATGCGCAGAATGTATAAACGCGATATCGAAATACAATCGGAATATTCTCATATTCTGATATCTGCTGATAGCATGAAACTTAAACAACTCTTGCTCATTCTCCTAGATAATGCTTTGAAATACAGTAAAACACCAATTATAATTAGTCTGTTTAAGGATCAAGCCGGTGTGTACTTTCGGATAAAGGATCGGGGTATTGGTATACCGAAGGAAGAATTAAAGCATGTATTCAATCGTTTTTATCGCGTCGATCGTGCACGCCAACGGCAAACTGGTGGAGCAGGTTTAGGACTATCGATAGCACAAAGCATAGTAAAGCAGAGTAAAGGTGATATTAAAATATTCAGTGAAGAAAATGTGGGAACAGTAGTGGAGGTATTTCTCCCCTATCCTGTGGAACAGCCTTCCTTTTAAAGGAGGGTTTTTTTCTCAGCAAATTTTCATTTTCCTATTATGTTCGTGTCACTATTCACGATTATGATAATTTTATTAAGCAGAAAGGGGATGAGTTCCAGTGATTCAAACTAAAGGATTATCAAAGCGATATGACAATGGCTTTATGGCTGTTCAGACCATGTCCATTCATGTGCAAAAGGGTGATATTTATGGTTTCCTTGGACCGAATGGGGCAGGAAAAACGACTACAATACGGATGATTACAGGCTTGATAGAAGCTACTTCTGGAAGCGTTTTAGTAGATGGAATGGACGTTCAAAAGCAGACAGATGACATTCGCCGCATCATTGGAGTACTTCCAGAGTCACACGGCTTCTATGGTTGGATGACGGGGAAGGAATATTTATCGTTTTTTGCAAAAATGTACGGAATGAACGACGTCTTGAGAAATAAAAGGGTGGATGAGCTGCTAGAGAGAGTAAATCTCCACGATAAAACGAGGGTTCCGATTAAGCAATACTCGAGAGGCATGAAACAAAGGCTAGGTCTAGCTAAAACGATCATCCATCAGCCTAAGATTATAATCTTAGATGAACCCACCTTAGGACTTGATCCACAAGGGCAGAAGGATATTCAACAGTTGATATTGGAATTAAATCGACAATTGAATGTGACGATATTCATAACATCGCATCTGCTTAAAGAAATTGATGAGATGTGCAACCGTGTAGCGATTGTTAAGAAGGGTCAGTTACTTGAGGAAGGTTTAGTATCTGATTTGAAACAAAGGTATCTAATCGCTGAAGGCAAGAAAGGCTCGTTAGAAGAAATCTTTTTAGCGATGACAAGCTCATAGAAAGGGGGGAAGGCCATGTTCATACATTTATTTATCAAAGAAATAAAAGAAAATATAGCATCCTTCAAGGGTGTGCTTTGGATGATGATGGCAACAATCATGTTCAGCGCTCTAACTTACAGTTTTATTACTGTCAAAGAATTGAGCATTCTTGCTCAAGCGTCGATTATTTCGACATTTATGCAGGTCGTTTTGGGCTTTGGTTTATTGCTTACCATCATTTTTGCGGCATCCTCCATTTCCAATGAAAAGGAACAAGGAACGTTAGAAAGCTTGTTGCTTACGCCTCTTTCGAAAGGAAAGCTGGTTGCCAGCAAGTTTATGAGTGTTCTGGCTATTTGGCTCATGATCGCAATAATCGCTACACCGTATGTGATGACATTAGCAGGTGGTACTTCGTTACATAACGTGATTTTACTATTTTTGTTTGGCTTTGCAACTTTATTCACCGCTTCCTTTACCGCATTTGCTCTGGCACTTTCCTCCTTACTTCATTCAAGCAAAAATGCCATTATGGTAGCTGTTGCGGTATTTCTAATTTTTGCTTTGCCGGCTTTTCTTGGGACTTCTGTGAAAAAAGCAGGCTTTGGTAAAATTATCGACTCCATCAGTCCTTTGTCTGGAGCGAAGAATATAATGACTGACATGTTTATTAACAAGCTTTCAACGAGTCACATCCTAAATGATGCTTTATCTATCTTTGTATTCGCCGTCCTGACGTTAATATTCTTGCGTTTTGCAACTAAAAAATTGACATTACTTGGAGGTGAGTAGAATGAGAATATGGAGCTTATGTCTTATGGCTGCTATTCTTATAGTAGGTCTATCTCCCCTTAAAGTGAGTGCTCAAGAAGCGTCAAAGCTAAGCGTTGAATTGTTGTCACCCACTGAAGTTCATGGGTTTCCCGGGATAGAACAACTAGTAAAGGCTAAGATCACGAATCTCACAGATTCAACGATACCCGATGTCATGGCTTATATTACAATGGCAGATATCCATAAACATATGACGGTTAATCTGGAGGATTATAGCGCTGATAAGCCAATTGTTATTGGTGAATTGAAAGCAAAGGAATCGAGAGAGGTCGAGCTTCCGGTACGATTTGTTTATACAAGCAGCTATTTCTTGTATGTGACTGCTATCTCAACTCAAATTCCTTCTATTCAATCCAGTATCGCCATTCCAATCGATATTATTAGTAATTCTAAGATGGATATTGGCGCCGTTCAAGCTGTTACATTCGGGATGCCTGCTATCATGATCCTATCACTGATTGCAGTTGTCGTTTATAGAAGAAAAAGAAGATAATGATAGGAGGTTTGAAATGAAGGAAACACAGGTTAATCATCGTTATTGGTACGTCTTCACTGGCTCCTACTCAAGTTCAGATCACGAGGGAATAAGCTTGCTTTTATTTGATTCTGAGGCGGGCAATCTTAAAAGACTGGATGGAATTTCAGGTATAGAAAATCCATCTTTCCTTGCTCTGGATCCACAGAGATTTCGATTATTTGCCGTTGGTGAAGTTGCTGATGGGTTTGTTGCTTCTTATACCATTGACCAAAGCACTGGAAAATTAAACGAAATAAATCGACAATTCACTAAGGGGTCATCGCCTTGCTATTTAAGTCTAGATAAACAGGGAAATTGGCTATATTCAGTTAATTATCAAAAGGGCAGCAGTGTGGAGTTGTTCTCGATCGAGAAAAATGGTGCGATTGGTGCTCTGGCAGATGATGTTCAACATGCAGGGCATAGTGTGCAAGCAGATCGTCAGGAGGGACCGCATCCCCATTCGGTTGTAAGCATTCCGTCATCGTCGTATCTGTTAGTACCTGATTTAGGAACGGATCATATTTATATTTATCGAAATGATTCAATTGAGGCTGGATTAAAGCTCCATGCTAAGGTAGAGTCCCAGCCAGGTGCAGGACCCAGACATATTGCCTTCCACCCCAATGCTTCATTCGCTTACGTCATACATGAATTAAATAATACCATCGCAGTGTATTCGTATGACAATATTAAAGGCTTACTTTCTTTACTGCAATCAGTTCATACGCTGCCTGGTGAATTTTTAGGAACTAGTTACTGTGCTGATATTCACGTTTCGCCTTCGGGTCACTATCTTTATGGCTCCAATCGAGGAGACGACAGCATTGCCACTTTCCGCATTTTAAACAATGGGATGCTTGAATCTGTGGGATATACCTCAACGATGGGTAAGACCCCGCGTAATTTTATCATCACTCCGGATGGAAAATTTATATTGGTTGCCAATCAAGATTCCGATTCGATTGTTGTGATGCGGCTAGGTATGGATGGCATTCCAATTCCAACAGGACAGAGCTATGAAATTTCCAAACCCGTTTGTTTGCAAATGATGCCTGCTATTATCGAATCCGCGGGAAAGTAAGCCAGCTTAACAAATTGATTTTGGACTTTTTCCCCTTCTCTCGCATGATGCTAAAGAATTCACCGAGAAATCCTTCCCATTTTTGTCCAACCTGTTTTTTGGTACTTTCGTTTTCCAGAACCTTATTAACACTTATATTCAAGGCGATTTCCAGGTGGGAAAGGGCTTTATGCAAATGATAATCAATCGTTTGCTCTTCCCGTTCCATATTTAGCTCATCCAAGCTTTGATCCTCCCTCTTTAGGCTCCAGGCTCGCAATTTCATGATCGAGTTGTTTTTTCAATCGTTCAAATTTTGCTTCGGCTACAATGTCTTCCAATTCTTCCCGTGTTCTTTGAAAGGTTGATTTTACCTGGGTTGTTAATGCTTTAGCCCCTTGTATTCCCGATATTGCAATGGGACGAATCGTAGTTTTTACGATGGGAAGTAAAGCGGATGCCGCCAATGTTAGTGCGGCACCAACAATGATTTGTTCTACGCTTTTTTGCTTCATAGTAAACCTCCATATAGTTTTTTAGATGGATTCACTCGCAAGGGTTTTCATGGGTTGAACAGATATGGTGGAAATGAGGGACAGCAAGGTTTTTGAGAAAAACGAAATAGAGCCAGCGACAAGTAAGATGGGCAACCAATATTTCAGCGATAACGGTGCGGTATGGAAGAAGCCTGACACTCCTGGAACATATAAAGCGGTTAATAAAGCTAAACAAGAAATGCCAAGCGCACCAATGAGAAAACGATCTTTGGACCAATCTCCGGCTGTCTCTTCGGTACCTTCTTGTCTCCAAGAGAATGTCTGGATTAACTGTCCGGAAACTAAAGTAGCAAAAGCGACGCTTTGTGCTACGGCAATCGGTGCTCCAGCTGCAAGACTAGCTGCGTATAGCCCAAGCGATCCTAAACCAAGCAGGACACCCTTGCTGACAACCTTTTGGTACAGCTCCTTATCCACAATATCGACACGTTTCGTTTGCTTTGTTTTATTACCCGGATTTACAGCTAAAATCATTGCAGGTAAAGCATCCGTTAAAAGATTCATCAGCAATATTTGAATTGGTACAAAGGGGATAGGTAAACCGATTATAACAGCTGCGCTAGTTACAAGAATCTCTGCTAAATTACCGGTTAGTAAGCAACCAAGTGCTTTGCGAATATTGCTGATAATCGTTCGCCCTTCTTTGACGCCTTCAATGATCGAGCCAAAATGATCTTCTTTTAAAACCATAACAGCGGTTTGCTTAGTCACTTCAGTACCTGTCAGCCCCATAGCGATGCCAATATTCGCTTGTTTGATAGCAGGCGTATCGTTAACGCCATCACCTGTCATAGCAACGATATGGCCACGCTTTTGAAAGGCTGCGACGATACGAAGCTTATGCTCAGGCGTTACTCGCGCAAAAATAGATATGTCATCCACTAAAGCAATTAATTCTTCTTCCGTTAAGTGCTGTAATTCATGTCCAGATAGAACCTTTTGGGTGCCATCATAAATGCCGAGCTGCTTGGCAATCGCAATAGCTGTGATTGGGTGATCGCCTGTAATCATGACTGGCTTTACTCCAAGCTCGAAGGCTTCGCGGATGTTGAGCTCAACTTCCGATTTAGGTGGATCAATCATGCCAACCATGCCTACATAAATCATTTCTTTTTCATCCAAGCCTTTTTCATGTTCATGGTCATTTATCGGTCGGTAAGCAAATCCCAAAACGCGTAAGGCATCACTGGCTAATTTTTCGTTTTGCTGCATAATAATTTGTTTATGATCATCGGTTAAAGCGCGAATTTCACCGTTTAGCTGATAGTAGCTGCAGTAACGGATAATCGTTTCCAAGGCTCCTTTGGAAAAAACAAAACATTGCTGGTTTATAGTTTCAGAATCTTTACAAACCACGCTCATTTTTCCAGTATTGGAGTCAAAGGGTACTTCAACTCCACGATGCCACCTTGGCATGTCATGCTGCCATAAAGCTGCTTTTGCCGCTAAGGTGAGTAAAGCCCCTTCTGTAGGGTCTCCTTTAATGATCCAATGGTCTTCCTGCTTATGAAGTGTACTGTTGTTACAAAGCAATCCTATTTGTAGAAGCCGTTGTAATTCGGGATGCTGGATGGGTTCAATGCCAAGCTCTTTATCAAGTATAGCAGTAGAGGATGCCGCTACTTCTTCAGTAACCATTTCCTCAATATTACCGATGGGCTCATATCCATTGCCTGTTACAGACCACAATCGATCAATCGTTGCAATCGCTTTAACAGTCATCTCATTTTTTGTTAATGTGCCTGTCTTATCTGTACAAATAACAGTCGTTCTTCCTAAGGTCTCTAAGGCGGAAAGCTTTCGGATCAATGCATTTTTTTTGGCCATTCGGAATATACCGGCACTTAACGCAATGGTAATTGTCACAGGAAGTCCTTCAGGAATAGCAGAGGCAGCCAATATTACAGAGGTTGTGATCATTTCTGTGATTGGTATTCCACGCAAAAGCCCAGCTAAGAATACAACTCCCCCGGCAATCAAAGCCCCTTTAACAAAGGTTTTACTGATCGAAGTTATCTTTTCTTGCAGCGGAGTTACTTCTTTTTCCTCACTTTTTAAAAGAGCAACCAAATGCCCCATTTCGGTGTCCATGCCAATCTTGACGACAATTGCCACACATTTCCCGCGACAAACATCAGTCCCCATATAAAGCATATTGTTTCTTTCGGGTAACGGAATATCTTGCTCAATAGCGGATTCGTATTTATCAACGGGCAAGGATTCACCCGTAAGAGCCGCCTCACTTACTTGTAAATTCCAAGTGCGAAGCAAACGTAAATCAGCAGGTATTCGATTGCCTGCCTCAAGGTGAACGATATCGCCTGGAACGAGTTGTGTCGCAGATAGCTCAACCTGCTTTCCCTCGCGAATTACTTTACAATAATGAGGCTGTAAATGATTTAAAGTTTCGACTACTTTTTCGGCTTTTCGTTCTTGAAAGGTTCCAATGGCTGCGTTGACTAGCAAAATGCTTCCCATCGCAATTCCATCAAATAATCCGCCTGTAAAAAGCGCAAAAACAGAAGTACCCAGTAATATAAGTGTAGTAAATTCTTTGAACTGCGCTAAATATGCAATAAAAAAAGGCGTCGTTTTTCTTCCTTCGAGCTGGTTCATTCCAAACCTTTGTCTAGAAAGAAGAACTTGATCCGTTGTGCATCCCCACTGTTCATCGACTTTATGATGATTTAGAGCTTGTTCCATCGATTCAGTATGCCATGCAATAGCCTCAGAGGTAACGGCTGCCTCTTGTATGTAATGCTGATCAAATGGAAATGTAACTGGGTCCTCATGTACCTGTTTAGATCTGGAAAGGAACACTAAAGAAAGCGCGTCGGCCATTAAATTAGTTACTGGAGCACTAATCATACCAAATGCGGCCAAAAGGGTTCCCCAAATATTCCATTGTTTAGTAAGCCGGAAATGTAGATTTACGGTCTGATCAACGGCAAGTGCAAAATCCGAGGATTTCATTATCTGCTCCATTTGATGCAAAAATAGAGTGGGAACCCCAGCTGTTTTTAAATATCCGTTCCACAAGCTTGTTTCATTCGCAGCTACAAAAAGCACCTCTTTTCCTTGTTGGTTCATCGCAGCAATCTTTTCGATAATTTCTCCCTCTTGGCAGGATAGCCAGCTATAGTCTAATTCATATCGTGGAAATTCAGTGTGTCTAATGTTGATACTGTCTTGTAAAAAACTGATTTTCCAATCTTTTTCAGCTAGTCTTTTCAAAAGAGGATTATATTCAGTAGTTATTTGCCGCTGTTTGATTAACAAACCTAAGCATTGATTGGTTTTATTGATTTGCTTCGCAACGAATAATACATCAAAGCCTTTTCTTCGCAGCCTGTTTTCCTCAATCAGGTATTGATCGCACGTTGATACACCGTATTGTTGTAAGTAAGCAAGGGTTCCTAAGAGAACCTCAGAGTCGTTGATCCGTCCTTTTATTCCGTGTTCTTTCTCTTCCACATGATAAGCGGTACGCATAGTACGACATGTTGATTGTGCCTTCTGGCAGACTTCCTTTTTCCAAGGATGATTGCTTTTCTCCATAAGAGAACCTGCTAAGCATATTATTTTATCCGTATCCTTTTCATTAGACATGCACTCAATACCATGGACTCTTTCGATTTCCTCGAAAAGAAGTGTTGTATCTTCCAATAAAATCGTTTTTGTTCTGGATAATTGCGCTAAAGATCCATTTTTCGGGATTGGATATTTTTGCTCATGCGCCACAAGCTCGGCCTGGTTCCATGTAAATTCGCTGAGAATCGTTGCTGGACGGGGGTTAGCAGCTAAAAGTATCGCTATGGCTCTTAGGGGATCTCGGGTAACAGCCAAGGTCGTCCCGGCAGCAATCATCCCCCATTTGCTTGCTTTGTGACTATATGCCTCTATTTCTGGAGATAAATAAACATTTTGGATCAATTCCAATTCGGTTTGACTTCGCTGCCAATTTATATATTGCAAAATACTAAGCCCTGCCAATACAACTACATTTTCGCGTACAAGAGCAAGAGCTAAAGCACTTGTTCCTAAAAGTAAATCGAAATTGAATTTGCTATCTTGGGAAAATTGCTTCACACCACGCTTAAGAAATGGGTAACCGGAAAGAACAGAAACTAAACCGGACAAATAAAAAGGAAGGGCACTTTTAGCTAAAGTGGATTGACCCCAAAATATTCTTTTTGCTCCTAATACAGCTAAACCGCCCATGGATAATGCCAAGGGCAACGGAATGGCTTTTCGTTTTGATTCGCTTGTTACGGCTATTTCTTGGCTCCCTGCTTCAATTGAATGCACAATATGTAAAATTTGTTGAGTCGAAATACAATTTTCATCAAAGACAAGAAGAAGTCTACCTGTCAGTATACTGGGTTCGATTTTTTGGATGCCATTCAGCTGCGAGAACTGCTTTAAAAGAAGCTCGGCCATGGGGATGCTTCCTTTTAGTCCGATAATGGATAAACGGATCCTTCCCGGCAGTATATGAAGATCTCTGCTTTTATTTCCAATTGAAAACATACTAAGTACTCCCCCAATCGAATTGAACTGTAACCACTATTTTTACACGGAATGATTTGATTTATTCATCCAAATATAAAATGTGTGAGCATATTTATTGGATTTTAAGGAAATATAATGGCAAGGTTTAAATGAAGCGAAAAAGGAGGCTTAACCATGTTCAAATCACCGATTGGATTTGCCGTTGCAGCGATAGCTATAATCCTCACGTTATCGCCGGAAGCGAGAAAATCTGTGCGAAAATTTGCCGTAAAGGGAACAGAAACGTTGCTGGATTTAACAGATCAAATAAAAGATGCTACGGAGGGAATAAGAAATTTAACCCGAGTGGGAAATGAAGACACTATCGAGCAGCAAGGCTTTATTCATCCTGCATCGGGCATAATTGAAACTGTGGAACATCATTAAAAACAAAGGGAGGCTTTCACATGTTTCGCGGTGCTTCTATGCTGGGCGGAGTTATTTGCAGGGTTCAATAGATCCTAATGGGCAAAATCACGAAGAACAGTAAGGAAATAAAGCACAATTATAACTCGCCGTCTCCTTCTTGGAGATCAGCGGGTTTTTTAGTTTGTCCCATTATGTTGAAATGGTAAAGGAGCAATTTTTAAGAGGTATCAACTTTCAATTTGTCGAACTAAGTTACGGGAACGAACGTCGACAAATCAAAGAAAGTAGGCCGCTATGATCGAATTTAATCATGATCCAAAGTATTTCCGAATGGTATGGTCGGTTTAAAGGATATTCACATTAAGATAAAACCAGGGGAGTTTGTGGTTATTGTCGGATTATCCGGTGCAGGGAAGTCAACGATGTTAAGGTCAATCAACCGTCTTCATGAAATAACAGATGGGGAAATTAACGCGGTGAATTGAAGAAGGATTTAGTCAAAAAAGGCTGTTGAGAAACCAGAAGTGATGTCGAGCGAAAAGTTCATGAGCCGCCTTTGAAATGGCATCGTATCCATTCGTCTAATCGTAGGATGCCATTTCAAAAGCGGCCGAAGCCGACATATAAATCTGTAATGTTCAATGGTTTCTCAACAGCCTGACCCTCTTAAAAGACGGCGTAGCCGTTTATCTTTTACGATAAGATTGACTCTTACTCTATCCTTTATGATATTATTGAGTATGACAATAATACGGAAAAGGTGGATATATTTTGGGGAACAATCTCGCTAAAAAACTGAATATGAAAAAGGATTATAAAATGATTTTAATAAATGCTCCTGAAGGATATATCGATTTACTAGGTGAGCTGCCTGAGGATGTACTGTTTGTGAAAGAAACGGAACAGCCCGTTGATTTTCTTCAGCTTTTTGTGAAAGATTTTGCCGAACTGGAATTATATAAAGAAAAGGTTGTACAAGCTGTAAAACACGATGGACTTTTATGGATTTCCTATCCCAAAAAAAGCTCGAAAATGAAAAGTGATCTAAATCGTGACGAGCTGTGGGCGAAGATGCATCAAATTGGCATGGATGGAGTATCGATGATTTCAATCAATGATGTTTGGTCGGCAATGCGTTTTAGACCAACGAAAGATGGAGGAAATCGATGAATCAGACCGCTCTGATTACAGGTGCGTCCTCAGGTATTGGCAAAGCGTTTGCGCTTTCTTTTTCAGAAGCGCTATGGGAAGAATATCGAGCTAAGGGCATTAAAATACTGGCGCTTTGTCCAGGAGCAACAAAAACCAATTTCTTTAATATTGCTGGCGATGTCATCGTTGGTCAAGTTCGTACAACGGAGCAAGTCGTGGAAACTGCTTTTAAATCCTTGGCCAAGGGGAAAAGCTTTGTGATCGATGGCAGGCAAAATTATTTTTCAGCGCTATTTCCCCGTTTACTACCTCGAAAAGCCATAGCTGGCATGCTGAGAAAGAAAAAGCTTTAATTCATTCCATCGCGTTTACAGATGTTTTCCATGGTACTCCCCTTTAGTCAAAATAAAAAAGCTGCCGATACTTTATCGTATCGAAAGCTTTATAAGTGCAGAAAAATTCAATTATTTTTTTGCGGCAAGCCATTTAGCTAGATTCGCAATTTGATCATCTTTCAGATTACCTTTAAATGCCGGCATAATGCCGCCGCCATTAGCAATTTGCTTCACAATTTGAGTTTCAGTCAATTTACTGCCAACCTTTGTTAAGTTAGGTCCAACGCCACCTTCTAAATTCACACCGTGGCAGGAGATACAGGATTGCTTATAAAGAGCTTCTGCTGCAGGAGCATCCAATGGCACGTCCGAAACCTTTTCAGGAATTTTTGCCTGTTCCAAAGCTTGCTGGTGTTCATTGGCTTTCACGAATAGTTCCGTAATCCCAAGGGTAAAAGCACCTATTAACAGAATGAATAAGATCCATTTGTACATCGTGATTCCTCCTTTCCGCAAATATAAACCATTTCATATCTAAAATATGGCACAAAGCTCGTTGGAATTTAAAGTAGCATGCACGTTTTGAGCGCATTTTATCCAACATATAAATTATACTCACTAGGCACAATTTTAAGCAAAAAAAAACAGTAAATCAATAAAAATATTTGGTGAGAAGATAGAATATGCAATATGTTGTCTAAATTAAGAACATTGTTTGAATATTAAACGCACAGTTTCGGAACAATGCCCAATACTATGCGTTGTGTTGTTTCATTGATATGCAGTTGTGAGGGGTTTATTTTGTTTTACGCATCCATACAGTGATTAAGGACAGTAGGGCTAAAACAGCGGCACCAATGGAAAAATATAACGGCAGCTTAGAAGTGCTTGAGTCGGTTGTAACCATATCTCCGTCGGCCGCGACCGTAGCATTTGCCGGAACAGGATTAACTTTGGTTATAGATGCGGGATGGTCACTTTTTTCATCTCCGGTCCAAGAAACAACACTGTTGTCTTTATAAGTTTGATCTGCTTTCCATTGAATGGAAGTTGTTTTCGCACTCACTTTTCCTTGAAGGCTGAATTCTCCAAATTCGCTGGGGGATAGACCGTCGCCCGTTGCAGTCCATACGATACTTGTCACTTTTCCATTGGCGTCCTTAACCAAATCAGCTTTCCAGCCGAAGACGGGCTGTGTACTTGAAATTTCAACATCGGCTGGAATTTTTAATTCAACTTTAATCGTAGGTACGTCTTTCTCAGTCGGGACGCGTACTGTGAATTTTTCATAGGTGCCTTGCGTGGTTTCTTTGGGAAATACGACAACATGTGCGCTGGCGATTCCTGCAAACAACAGCATGGAAACCATAAGCGCAGATAAAGTAACGATCATTTTTTTCATTGTATAAAAACTTCCTTTCTATATTGTAATCCTTTTTAAATTTACAGTATATTTGCTTGTGGCGATATGACTCAACAGGGCTATTTTTGTTTTTGATTAAGTATTGACAGATTGTGCAGGGATACGTTAATATAAATTTTGTGCCATTAAATGATAATGATTATCATTATCGAATTTCAGAAATTATACGGGGGTATTAGGATGAAATTATTTAAGTATATTGTTGTTCTGACCATTGGTTGCAGTCTAGCACTAAGCGGCTGTGCAAAGAAACCGGAAACAAAAGCCGAGGTTGTCGATCCACAAACCGGATTAACAAAAATGATCGCTCACTCTGACGAGCTTAAGGCAGATTTGCAAAGTAAAGATGCGAAAAAAATAAAAGGGACTACGCCTAAACTGGAAGATGACTGGGCGACTTTTGAAGATAGCGTGAAGGCTAAATTTCCGGATGGCTACAATAAAGTAGAAACTAGTTTAGATCCTTTAATCTCTGGCGCAAAGCAATCGTCCCTTGATTTTGCATTGCTAGGCCAACTTAATGATGAACTTAATGCAGCACTAAAGCAATTGAACTCAAATTAGAGTGCTGGTAAATCTGCTGTAAATGCGGATGTTTTATCACAATAAAAGGTTATGTATCTCCATTGGATATTTTAGAGGCTGTTCCAAAAGTCTGATAAAGACTATGGGACAGTCTCTATTTTTTTCACTATAAAGGAGAATGAAGAGAGGAAGCGAAATATATTAAGCTATTATTTATTTGTTCCTTTGAAAAGGAGGATGGAAATGAGAAATTCATTGCGCTTTAAATTTGTTGTTGGTTTTTTGATGATTATTATCCCACTTGTTTTATTTTTGTTGTTTAATAATATATATGCGTCAAATGTGGTGCGTGAGCAAGTGTCCAAAACCAATACTAATTTGCTGGCCCAGCATGTAAACCAAATCGATACAATGCTCTTTAGTACGAATAATTATCTTAAATTGGTAAACGAGAATGAAGCGGATATTAATTCGCTTAATTTTTTAGATTTTAATAGCGATGATTATACGATTGCAAAACAACGGGTTGTTAACCGTTTTCGCACGAATTTGAATTATTATCAATATGTGGATTCCTTTTTTCTATATAATATTAAAGGGAAGGACTTAGCTTTCGCGTCTACAATGGATTATTATTCTGAAGAGGAAACCATATTAAGTCAAATTCCTGCTGAATTAACTGGAAAAGATGATTCAGACACCCCCAAATGGAAGTTGATTAATTCAGGGAATCGCTATTCCTTGATTAAGTTTTTTCGCATCAATGATAATTTTTTTGCAGGTGCGGTTGTGAAAACAGATAGTCTTGTTAAATCATTGCTATTTTTGGATATGGGTGAATCCGGTGGAGCCATTATTGTCTCTAATGATGGCGTTGCCGTTTCAGGGACAACCAAATCGGGTGGTTCGCTCTCTAATTCCAAGCTAAAAGTGGCCAATTCAGCACCAAAAATGTCTGGGAAACTCTATCAAATCGTTTCCGATCAAGCCGATGGAAAAAAATATTTATTGATAGGAGTACCTTCTTCGGCAGCGAATATTACTTATTCCGCTTTGATCCCTGAGGCAAACATACTGCAAAATCTTCCGTTCTTTCGACTTGCCGTATACATCATTCCTCTAGGCGGTGTGTTGCTATTATTATTTTATCTGATATTACTGCGGAATATTCTGTTAAAGCCGATGAAAACTTTAATGCATGGGATGAACCAGTTAATACGGGGTGATTTAAATGTACAATTAAATGAAAATCATTCAAGTGAGTTTGCTTTTTTAATAGGAACGTTTAATACGATGGTATTAGAAATTTCACGATTGAAAATAGACGTTTATGAAGAAAAATTACATACGCAGCAAGCGGGCTTTCGTCTGCTTCAGGTGCAAATTCGCCCGCACTTTTATTTGAATTCGCTTAATATCATTTATAGTTTGGCATCGATTAAGGAATATGCTTTGATTCAAAAAATGACCCAGCATTTGGCTGAATATTTCCGCTTTATCATTCATACTAATCGAGGCACCGTTACATTGGAAGAAGAAACCAGACATGTAGGGAATTATTTGGAAATTCAAAAGCTGCGGTTTCCTAATCAACTTGCCTATGAGATAGAGCTTGCGGATCAGTATCGGGAATGCATTATTCTTCCTTTAACGATCCAAACCTTTGTTGAAAATGCAATCATTCACGGGTTCGCTGATCGAAAGGAATTATTCAATATTCACATTCGAATCGTTGCAGATGAGCAAGCGCCGGATTATTTTTTGTGGATTATCGTCAGCGATAGCGGAAAAGGTTTTTCTGAATCCATCTTGCAAAGTCTGCAGGATGGTTCTTATCAGCATGAGATTTTTGAAGAAGGACATTTAGGTATTCAAAATGTGCTGCAAAGGCAGCAGATTCATTATGGTGGAAAGGCAAAGCTTCTATTTCGAAATGGAGAGGATAAAGGTGCCGAGATCAGCATCGGAATTCCTATGGACTTTGATGAAACGGAGGAAGAAGACGATGTATAGCCTATTGGTTGTAGACGATGAATTATATGCAGTCAAAGGGATTACTCAGGGTATGGATTGGTCAGAAATGAACATTTCCCATGTATTCGAGGCTTTTGACGTAGAAGCGGCTAAACAAATATTTACTCAATCCCCTGTAGATATTGTGATTTGTGATATAGAAATGCCGATGAAAAGCGGCTTGGATTTGTTGGAATGGATTAGGAAGCAGTATCCACAGACAGAAACGATTTTTATAACAGGACATGCTGATTTTAGCTATGCCCGCAGAGCTTTGCATCTTGGAAGCTTTGATTATTTATTGAAGCCGGTTAATTACGAAGAATTGAAGGTGGTTGTAGCGCGAGTTATAGAGAAACTGAGCCATGATCGCACGCAGCGGCAATATTCTTCGCTATTTCAATCTCAAAAGCCTCAGATGGAGGAGAGGTTCTGGCAGGCCTTTTTTGCCCGGAGAATGCCCCCCTATCAAACAGAGCTAGAGCAGCTGCTTAGCTCGTATCAATTGAATCTTTCAACAGATATTTCTGTATTGCCTATTCTAATTAGCATAGAGTTATGGAAAAAGGAATTGACTGTTCGTGAAGAAGAGGTCATGGAATATGCATTGCGTAATGTTGCAGCCGAACTGATTGTTCAAAAGAACCAAGGCTGTGTTATTCAAGATCGCAGCGGACATAATCTCATTCTTCTTTATGAAAATAAAGCGAATCCTATTCATATAGAAGAGATCATGGCACGATGCGAACATTATCTTACAGCGAGTAATCAATATTTTTATTGTCATTTGTCCTGCTATGTTGGGAATGCTGCTGTTTTTTCTGATCTGCTTAGAATGTATATCTCGCTTTTAGAAATGGAACGAAGCAATGTGACGCAATCCAACAAAGTGTTGGCGCAATTTAACTTATGGTCACAGCGAATCGTATCTTTTGGAACAAACGTCAGGCAATTAGAAGATAAAGAACAGGATTCAGTCATCCAAAAAATTTACGATTATATTGATGAACATTTGCAGAAAGAGATGAGCAGGGAGCAGATCGCGGAATTTGTTCATTTTAACTCCGCTTATCTATCTCGCATGTTCCGTAAAGAAACAGGCGATTCCTTGACGGATTATATTCTGAAAAAACGCATGGAAAAGGCGAAATCTTTACTAGCGACTACCAAGGTTAAAATCAGCGATATTGCTTCTTTGGTTGGCTATGGGAATATTCCCCACTTTACAAAAATGTTCAAAAGATATACGGCCTTTACGCCTCAGGAGTATCGTAAAACAAATACATAATCTATAAAACTCACAATACATAAAGTACAAATAGCAACCTCTTGGGTAAGTTCACTTATCTATAGAGGTTTTTATTTTGAAGTCACAATAACACAAGTTAACAGGTCATCTAAACCTATCGAATGATTGACCGATGCACTTTATAATCAAATCAATAGGAGCAAGACGAAAAGCTTGCCGGATGATAGGGGGATGACAACCATGAATCAAGAGGCAGCTTTATCCGCCTTAGACAAAACAGCGAAACCGGTTGTCCGCAAAAAACATTCAGGTTTAAACAATATTTTAAAGTATAAGGTACTCTATTTCATGTTCTTACCCGGCGTACTATTTTTAATTGTTAATAATTATATACCGATGTTCGGATTCATTATTGCATTTAAGAATGTAAATTATACAGTTGGAATTTTAAACAGCCCATGGGTAGGTTGGACGAACTTTCGTTTTTTATTCCAGACTGCGGATGCATGGATCATCACCCGAAACACATTGCTGTACAATGGGCTGTTTATCGTATTGAATTTAATACTGGGTGTCGGTCTGGCAATTCTGTTTAATGAAGTGAAAAGTAAATTGATGGGGAAATTGTATCAATCCATGATTTTTTTGCCTTATTTTTTATCGTTTATCGTCATTGGATATATTGTTCTAGCCTTTTTAGGGGAAGAGACAGGTTTTATTAATAAAGCTATATTAGAGCCTCTCGGATTTCAACCGGCTGACTGGTACTCAAACAATAAATTTTGGCCTTACATCTTACCGATTGTGAATTCGTGGAAAAATATTGGTTATTTCTCCTTAATCTATCTTGCAGCTATTATTGGATTTGACAGTGAATACTATGAAGCTGCAAGAATTGATGGAGCCTCCAGATGGCAGCAAGCACGTTATATTACAGTTCCTATGCTAGCTCCGCTAATGATTATAACCACATTGCTTGCCGTAGGTAGAATATTCTATTCTGATTTCGGATTGTTCTTTCAAGTTCCCTTGAATTCGGGAGCGATTTATCCAACGACCAATGTTATTGACACTTATGTTTATCGAACATTTCTCGTCAACGGTGATGTTGGGATGTCTTCTGCAGCAGGAATTTATCAAGCAGTAGTCGGGATGATACTTGTTTTAATAACTAACAACTTAGTAAAAAAATACAGCAGAGAGAACGCGCTCTTTTAGGAGGAGATAGATATGGCAAATTTCAGAATATCACAAATGCTTCTTCATCTCTTTTTAATCTGTGCTTCGTTAGTCTGCATAGTTCCACTTTTTCTAGTAATCGGAATTTCATTCTCCGATGAGACAGCGATACTTTCAGATGGTTACAAATTTATACCGGAAAAGTTCAGTTTTACGGCTTACAAATATCTCGGGGACCAATTCTCTCAAATTATTACCGCTTATGGCGTATCGATAACTGTAACCGTTGTAGGCACTTTACTCGGCTTGACGATCATTGCACTTTACGCTTATCCATTATCAAGAAAAGAACTAAGGTATCGCGGGTTTTTCGCACTCTTTGTATTTTTGACCATGGTATTTAATAGTGGTCTTGTCCCTTGGTATTTGGTCTACGTTAAATTTTTACATCTTAAAGATTCGATTTGGGCGCTGATATTGCCCCTATTGGTTTCACCGTTTTTCGTTATTATCATGAGAACGTTTTTTGAAACAACCATCCCGGCCTCGGTAATTGAATCAGCTACGATTGATGGTGCAGGGGAGTTTACTATTTTCCGGAAAATTGTACTGCCGCTTTCGCTTCCGGTATTAGCAACTGTTGGTCTATTTACAACTTTGAACTACTGGAATGATTGGTTTCTTAGCTTGATTTATATTACGAAGAGTGAACATATCAGCCTGCAATATTTAATGTACAAAACACTTTTGGATATCCAATATATTACTTCGAACCCCAATGCAGCAAGCGCTCTATTGGCTCAGGGAGCATTGAAAGATATTCCAAGTAAAACATTGCAAATGGCAATGGCCGTTGTGGGCATTGGTCCAATCGTGTTCGCTTATCCTTTTTTTCAAAAATATTTTGTAAAAGGGTTAACGATTGGTGCTGTGAAGGGCTAACCCCGGGTTAATCCGGTTTAGTATATAGTATAAAAATGGGAGGTTTAAAATGAAAAAGAAATTTGGATTTGTGAGTTTGCTTACTGTCATGATACTCAGCTTTGTTGCTGCAGGATGTGGCTCAACAACAACACCAGCTGCTTCAACAGCAGCAACAACAACATCATCAGCGGCGGCTTCGGATACGCCTAAGGACAATGGTCCGACAACTGAAATTAATCTTATGTATCCGGGCGTGCCTCAAAAAGATGTTGCAGCAGTAGAAGCAGAAGCAAACAAATATTTAAAAGACAAATTGAATCTTTCCATCAAAATCAATGCAGTTGATTTTGGACAATGGACAAACAAATTGAACTTGATGATCGCATCAAGTGAGAATGCAGATATTATTTTTACAGCAGCATGGCAGCAATATTCAATCAACGTTGCCAAGGGAGCATTTATTGATCTTGGACCTTACATTGATGGTAAATTAGGTGCAGATCTTAAGAAAGAATTGGATCCAGCATTCTTCGCAGGTTCTAAAATTGATGGTAAAAACTATGGTATTCCAACAAACAAAGAGTTATCGGCACAACGCGGTTTGTTAGTGCGTAAAGACTTGGCGGCAAAGTATAATATCGATTTGTCTGCAATCAAAACATGGGCGGATTGGACGCCTGTATTTAAAACAATTAAAGAAAACGAACCGAATGTTACTCCTTGGTATATCTCTAATTCACAAAATAATGGTATCCTGGCGCAATTGGATTGGGATTACTTGGGTGATGAAACAGTGCCGGGTGTTATTCGTAAAATTGGTACGGACACTAAAGTTGTCAATGCTGTAGAAACTCCAGAATACTTGGCAGCGGCAAAATTAATGCGTGAATGGAATAAAGCTGGCTACATCAATAAAGATGCCGCTACAAGCACAGTATTTCCACATGATCAAGCAAAAACAGGAAAAGTATTTGCTTGGGCTGATGGTCTAAAACCTGGTAAAGATGCAGAAGAAGAAAGCTACACGGGTCAAAAGTTAGGCCAAGTAGAAATGACTAAACCAACTATTTCAACTAATGATACTTCCGGCGCAATGTTGGCGATTTCCAAAACATCAAAAAATCCGGAAAAGGCTTTCCAAATTATTGCTTTGCTGCACTCTGATCCATATTTCAATAACTTGATTAACTTTGGTATTGAAGGTAAGCATTATGTGAAGGTTGCTGGCAAGGATGGCATTATTGATGCAGGTCCAAACGCAGCTGATTACAATCCGGGCGCAAACTGGGAGCTGGGCAATCAATTTTTGAACTACTTGAGGTCCAATGAAGATCCAAAGAAATGGGAGAAATTCAAAGCATTTAACGCTGCAGGCACTAAATCCCCTGCTCTGGGTTTCACCTTTAACTCTGAACCCGTAAAAACTGAAATTGCTGCAGTAAATAATATTGCCAAGCAATATGATCCGTCATTAACCTCAGGTTCAGTTGATCCAGATGTTAAAATTCCTGAATACTTGGCGAAGCTTAAGGCTGCTGGTATTGACAAAATTATTACTGAAAAACAAGCACAATTAGACAAATTTTTGGCAGCAAACAAATAATCAATTTTAGTAAAATAAAGGGACTGCTGGCACTACCGGCCGTCCATTTTTAATGTTAAATCATGAGAAAAAAGGAAACCGCTTGTCGGATATTGCCGATGGATTAACGCATAATGTGGAAGTTGTTTTGGGCTATCCTACAAAGATTGCAATAATAGAACCAGTGATCCTTTGAGGACTCACTGGTTCTATTATTTTCATGCATATGCTTATTTTGTAAACAAAGGATCCAAATACAGGCTTCGTATATTATTGCTAATATCATTGGGGGAATAGCCCAGTTCCCGAAGAAGAAACAAATTTAAATCCGGAGCCATCGAAGCCATGATCGCATGAGCTGTAAAAATGGGGTCCTTTGGCAGCCCATTCGCTTGTTGCGAAGCCTCTAAGAGAAGTCCGTGAATAACAGAATGAATGGATTCATAGAGCGGCGATTGATATAGAATCGAGCGGCGTCCCTCACAGGTGGGGGCTTGAATCGCTTCGAGCCATTGCGACTTCTCTTCCGTAAAATCCAAACAATACTGCAAGACTTTTTCTAATCGCTCTCGAACTGAAATTTCTGCACTGGCGTTCAAATACAGTTCAAGTTTCTCACGAAGCTGCTGAAAGCTCTCTTGCAAAATATCCATAAATAATTCGCCTTTATGAGCGTAACGTCTATATAAAGTTCCTTGTCCAATTCCGGCTGACTTGGCAATCTGATGCATACTAACTTTATCAACGCCATGTTCGGTAAACAGCTCTAACGCCTTTTGAAGAATGATGCGGCTGTGTTCGTCGGCATCTTTTCGTTCTTTGCAAAATCGCACAACCTCACCCCGTTTCATGAAAATAATTACTGATTCAATTGACAAACGGACAATTGTCCGGTAATATTTAAAAAATAAGAAACGGACAATTGTCCGTTATAGATTCGTTGGATTAATTAAGCTATCGTGAGAACATTGTACCGCTATTATACATAGTTGGTCAAGGGATAAAGCGGGCTTAATCAGTACCATTCGATACCAGTTCAAAAAACCAGGAGGTTGGAAGTATGTCTACTGTTGCTTCAAATGATTCATTGCAAACCAAGAAGCCCCAATCCATTCGAGAGATTATGGCACCGCTTATTGCGATTATTTTCGGTCTGTTCATGGTCGTTCTCGACAATACAGCCGTCAATGTTGCGCTGCCCGGATTAGTGAAAGACTTTAACAGCTCGTTATCTACGATGCAATGGGCAGTTACCGGCTATGCTCTCGCACAGGCGGCAGTGATTCCTTTGTCCGGTTGGTTATCCGACCGCTTTGGAGCAAAACAAATTTTTCTTTTATCTGTTTCATTTTTTACTGTAGGTTCATTTCTTTGTGCTTTGGCAACAGACCCTACACAATTAATTGCGTTCCGAGTCATTCAAGGCATCGGCGGCGGTATGGTTATGCCGATCGCAATGGCGTTTATTTACCGTCTTAGTCCGCCGGATAAAGTGGGAGCCGTAATGGGCATGCTCGGAATTCCTATCCTGCTTGCACCGGCGCTAGGCCCTGTATTGGCAGGTTGGCTAGTCGATTACGCAAGCTGGAAATGGATATTCATCATTAATATTCCTATCGGTATCGTTGGCGTGCTCATTGGTATACGCTCTCTGCCGCGTATTGTTCGGCAAACCGTTGCTTCGCTGGATGTGCTGGGCATGCTGCTTGGACCGCTCGCTTTTGCCTCATTATCCTATGGTGTCAGCGAAGGCGGTTCAGATTGGACATCCGCGAAAACAATCACAGGCATAGTTGTAGGCGTCATCGCTTTGCTGCTTTTTATCATCGTAGAGCTTCGTCAAAAACAACCTATGCTTGAACTGCGGGTATTTCGTTCCTTTAATTTTACCCGGGCTATTATCATTCAGTGGGTTTCGCAAATTGCTCTTTTCGGTACAATGTTTATGCTTCCGCTTTTTCTTCAACAAGCCAAAGGCTTTACCGCCTTCCACTCTGGGCTGACCATGCTGCCGCAAGCTCTTGCCGCCGCAATATTCATGCCGATTAGCGGTCGCTTGTTTGACAAGATCGGAGCACGACCTCTCGTCATGACGGGAATGGGCCTCGTCACCGTTGCGGCATTCTTACTTACTCATATTTCGGGTACCGCGACATCTTCTGCGTTAATTCTTCCGCTTGCGCTTCTCGGAGCAGGTATGGGGCTTGCCTTTATGCCGCTAAATACCCATCTCATTCAAGCAGCGCCGCAAAATTTGGTTGGTCGCGTCACATCCTTAACGAGCGCCGCTCAACAGGTCATGACTTCCTTTTGCGTTGCGGGCTTGGCGACCATTTTGACAAGTCATATTACTTCACGTACACCGCAAGGTACTAAACCAACGCTTGACATACTAACCGCTTCCTTTGCGGATACTTTTTTCGTTACTGTTGTTATTGCGATTGTAGGGATTGTTTTAGCGATTACACTCAGCAAACCAAAAACCGCCTCTATCGAGGATGCTGAAGCGGCTTTGGAAGCCAAAATGATGTTAGGCTAATGTACCCACTTTAAACAAAGCCTCCTCAACTGATCTGGGAGTCTGATCGACGAAATGAAGTTCGTCGATCAGATTCATAGCGGTCAAGTTGAGGAGGCTCTTTTTGCAAAGTGTTTTGGATTCGTTTTTAGGCTAAATCAATTAAAAAAAATTGGGTGCCCTTGCTAGTGGATAAATTTAATTCCTCCAGCTCGGTGATTCTCGCCGAATCACCCTCACTTAATGATTGTTGATTGTTTAATAAAAGCTCTCCGCTGATAACGAACAATAGCATACGTCGATTTGCTTCTTGGTGATGCTTGATTTGGTGATCAGGCTCCAAAGTGGAAAGATAGAAAGTCGCATCTTGGTTTGTGAAAGGCTTTTGATCATAAGAAGGCTCTAATCCGCATTTTTCCGGCGCTTACTTTTGTCAAGTAACTATGGTAAAATGTCTTTAGGAGATGATGTAGAATGGATGGCCAACATTTATGCCCAAAATTTGAAGCGGCTTTTGAAATACTTGGAAAGCGATGGACAGGTCTCATCATTCGCGTGCTGTTGGATGGTCCCAAACGATTTAAAGATATATCCGAATCGATAACGGGTATGAGTGATCGTATGCTTTCAGAAAGGTTTAAAGAGCTGGAATTGGCAGGCATCTTAACACGACACGTTTATCCTGAAACTCCGGTACGAATCGAATATGACCTTACTGAAAAAGGCCGAGCTTTACAATTGGTTATGGGTGAAGTGCAAAAATGGGCGGAAGTATGGGACTCTAAATGACGATTATAGGCATCGTGAGACATGGAGTGACAGATTGGAATCAACAGGGCAGGGCACAAGGTCAGCAAGATGTCGCTCTTAATGCGGATGGTGTTAAACAAGCAGATGTATTAGCTCGGAGGTTGGCCGAAGAAGATTGGGATATGATTTACACGAGTGATCTGCGCAGGGCAAGCGCAACTGCGGAAATGATTGCATCGCAGTTGGGTAAGCAGATAACTGGATTTGACCCCAGACTCCGTGAAAAAACACATGGGCGTTTGGATGGTACAACGGTTGCGGAACGAATCGAGAAGTGGGGCGAAAATTGGCGAGAGTTGGATCATGGCGAGGAAAGCGATCAGCATATGCTTTTACGCAGTCTTGACTTTTTACAGGAAATGACCATTCGTTATCCGAACGGGAAAATTCTACTCGTTAGCCATGGTGCCTGGATTCGTACTTTACTTGCGGAATTATTTAAAGAAATGGAAATTACATTTTTGGATAACACTTGTGTAACCATGATCGAGTGGGATGAGCAGCATACAGAAGCAGGCTGGAAATGCTTGCTTTTTAATTGTACCAAGCACTTACAAACGCTTATTAAATAAAAGCATAGAGATGATGCTCGTCTTTTGAATGGAGTGTTGATATGCATTTGGTTTCAATTCAAGTAGCTAAACCGCAAACTCTTGTAAGTCAGCAAAAAGAAATTATAACAGCCTTTCATAAGCTTCCCATACAATCGCCGATTTTTTTATCCTCCTACAATCTTTCTGGGGACGAGCAAGCGGATTTAGTCCATCATGGCGGTTTGGATAAAGCCATTTGTGTATACTGTCAGGAGCATTATGCTTATTGGGAGCAAGAATTGGCTCGTCCATTGACTTTTGGCGCGTTTGGTGAGAACTTTACCATAGCAGGCATGCTGGAATCGCAAGTGTATCTGGGGAATGTTTACCAAATTGGCGATGCTTTGGTGCAGGTAAGCCAACCTCGTCAGCCTTGCTATAAGCTGGCCAAACGACATAATATAGATGATTTGCCTCTGCTAGTGCAGCAGACCGGCTATACAGGGTATTATTTTAGAGTGTTAAAAGAGGGTTGGATTGATGTAAAGCATCCGATTAAACTCATGGAAATTCATCCGCTTCGGGTGTCTGTTTCATTTGCCAATCATATGATGTATGGGGATAAAAAAGATATGGATGGTGTGCGAGCTATATTAGCTGTGAATGCACTGTCGGATAGTTGGCGGGAAACACTGAGCAAACGACTATCGGATTAATATATTTTACAGTCTAAATGTGTCATAATGAGAATAAATAGTTTTGCTTATGCAAATTTTTAGGAGGGGTCACAGAATGCAAAGACAATTGGTCGATCGCTTCGATCGTGTACATGATTATCTGCGAATATCCGTAACAGATAAATGTAATTTGCGCTGTGTTTACTGCATGCCTGCAGAAGGTATGGAGTTCGAGCCCGATGATAAATTGCTGCGTTTTGACGAAATTACAGAGGTTGTACGTGTTCTTGCAGGGTATGGTGTTCGCAAGCTGCGTTTAACTGGCGGGGAGCCGATGGTGCGCAAGGATTTAGATCAATTGATTGCATCCTTAGCCGTGATTCCTGGTATCGAAGATATTGCCTTGACTACCAATGGGATTTATTTCGCCGCCAAAGCTGATAAATTTCGCGCAGCAGGCTTAACCAGAATTAATATTAGCTTGGATTCATTACGTGCAGATCGTTTCGCAATGATTACACGCGGTGGTGATATCCGGAGGGTATTAGAAAGTCTTGAAGCAGCCGTCCGTGTTGGACTCGACCCGATCAAAATTAATGTGGTCCTGATGAAAAGCGTTAATGATGATGAAATAGATGACTTTCTACGGATGACATTAGAGCAGAAAATACATGTCCGTTTTATTGAATACATGCCAATTGGTCATCACGATGAGGGGTGGAAAGCAGGATATTTGCCGCTTAGTGTTGTGTTGGAACGCTGTGATCAGATGGGATGGAAATTTAGTCCTGCAGACGAAGTATATGGCAATGGTCCATCACAAAATTATCGTATTGCCGGAGCCAAAGGAGTTTTTGGACTTATTCATCCGGTGAGCGATCATTTTTGCGAAACCTGCAATCGTCTTAGATTGACTGCAGACGGCAATATTAAACCTTGTTTGTACTGGTCGGATGAATTCAATATTCGTTCTTATATTGGAGATGACGAGGCAATTGCCCAGGTGTTTTTTAAAGCGTTGGATCTGAAACCGGAAAATCACGAAATGGCGCAAGCGCTTCTGGATCAAGTACAATCTCATGTTCCAACTTTACGTCGTATGTCGCAAATTGGCGGATAAAATAAAAACCGAAGCTCTTGCAGCCTTCAGTTAGCATATTTTTTAAAATCATCCGAAAGGGTGATTTTTGCTGGAAAAGTGACGACGAGGAGTAAATAAGTGTAAAAAGGAGGCTATTGAATGGACAATATAGAACAGAAATATGTGCAGCTTGGGCAATTGCTGCAATCGCTTGATAAGGTTGTCGTCGCATTCTCTGGAGGAGTCGACAGCGCACTTTTGCTAAAAGCAGCCATAGAATTTTTAGGACCGGAACGAGTATTGGCAATAACGGCCGATTCAGAAACATATCCGCAGCGGGAGAAAGATGAGGCCATTGCTCTCGCTTTAGAGATCGGGGCACCGCATGAGGTCATTCATACGAGCGAATTGGACATCCCGGGTTATGCAGAAAATCCGACCAATCGTTGCTATTTTTGCAAAAACGAACTATTCTCGCATCTCATCCCGATTGCCAAGGAACGCGGCTTCGAGCATGTGATTTTTGGCGCTATCGCGGATGACTTAGGTGAGCATCGCCCAGGTTTGCAAGCGGCGCATGATCGCGGAGTGCGAGCACCGCTGCTTGAAGCAGGGATCACCAAAGCAGAGATTCGCCATATATCTCGTCAATTTGGACTTAGAACCTGGGATAAGCCGTCTTTTGCCTGCTTGTCTTCACGTATACCTTATGGAGAATTGATTACGCAAGAAAAACTTACAATGATTGATCAAGCAGAGGCGTTCATGATGCAGCTTGGTTTCCGTCAGGTCCGTGTACGCCAGCATGAGAAGCTTGCCCGAATCGAAGTGGCTCCTGCGCATTTAGCGGAAGTTGTCGCAGTAGCAGATACTATAACTGCAAAGCTGCAGGAGATCGGCTATACATATGTTAGCCTGGACTTGAAAGGATACCGTTCTGGCAGCTTGAATGAAGTGCTGACACATGTTTAAAATAGCGGACAAAAACCAAATTCCCATCGTATCGAAACTTATTTAAAGATTCCATTTTAAAAAGACCGTAATCTATGCGTCATTGCGCATTGGATTTGCGGTTTTTTTTTGCGTTATGCCCCTAAGGCTTACCCGCACCCCGCCTCAAGTCTAGTGCAAAGAACCGTCGTAGGACTGTTCTAGAGAGCTTTGCTTTGGTCTACAATAAGGACATAGGAAAGCGATAAACAACGGAAGGGTGGTGAAACGATGGAGATTAATAGAAAAAGCGGATTTGCACTATTTTTAATCGGCTGTGGCGCTTTAATGGTTTTGGATAGGATTGGATTTGGCATCGGACATTTGTTCGGCTTAATCATCCCGATTGCAATGCTCATTTTCGGATATATCGGATTCCAAGGGGGCAAAAGACTAATTGGCGGTGGAGTCATGCTGCTGGGCGCAGTCATTTTATTCGGTAAATTAGCAGGTTTGATTGGCATAATCCTGGCGATTGCACTGATAGTTATCGGCGTTTCGATGCTGAAGAAAAATAAAGCGTATTAAGCGAATGGAGGAAGAAACATGAGCATACTTAGGCGGATGAGAGATATGACCGCTGCCACGCTCAATGAAAAACTGGAACGGTCGGAAGACCCTGTCCGTTTGATTGATCAGTACTTAGTTTCACAAAGAGAACAAATTCAGCAGTCGGAACGGTTACATCAGCAGTGCGTTCAACATGCTCAATCTTTGCGGACACAGTATCTGAGTGCAGAGCAGTGGAAGGAAAAGCGTGAACAGCAAGCCTTGTTAGCATTAAAGGCAGGAGAAGAAGAAACAGCTCGATTGGCGCTGCAGGATAAAATGCTGCAGGAACAAAAATGGGAGCAATATCGTGAGCTGTATGAACAGAGTAAGCTAGCCATTATTGAATTGGAAGATCAATTGCAAGCGATGAAAGCGGATTATGTTGAAATAGCTGCAAAAAGGAATTATTACCAAGCGCGTCTCGAGTCTGTCCGACTACAACGACGGATGAATGAACGGATGAATGATATAGGACGTCATTCAACTCCGCGGATGTTCAATCGTTTAGAAGAGAAGGTTTCTGATTTGGAGTTGGAAACAAGATCCCTGCGTGATGTACGCAGAATGAGTAAAGAAGTTTTATACCAAGCAGGCAGTGCTGTTTCGCATTTATTGGAGCAGGAATTAAGCAATCTGCGTAAAAAGCTGGAAAGGGAGAGTGGATCTCAGCTATGAGTAAAATATATCGTTCCCGCAGCAATAAAAAGTTATTCGGCTTGTGCGGTGGTTTAGCTCAAGCAATGAATGTGGATGTAACTCTGCTTCGTTTAGTTGTTGTTGTCACAACTTTTTTTACAGGTGGAACCGTTATTGCGCTATATGTCATCGCGAGTATTGCCATTCCTAAAGAACCTTTATATGATACGGGTTCGATGTATGGATGGGAACAACCGAGCTATAGCACTTCAAAGCAGCCGTCAGGTTCAATGAATCCTTCAATGGCATATGGAGCAGGAGCGTGGAGCAGCTATGCGCAGCAACCGAAATCTACGACACCAGGCAGTTCCAACAATATTGACGAAATGATGAAAGATATCGAACAAAAAGCATTGCATACTGAATTACAACAATTACGTGCCAAATTGGCTCAATATGAGAAGGGAGAAGTGTAATTATGGGAGTTTTTACTAGACTTAAGGACATGACTAAAGCATCGATTCATGAGGTATTGGATAAAGTAGAAGATCCGGTTATTATGTTAAATCAATATTTGCGTGATATGGAAGAGGAAATTGCCTTGGCGGAGGTTACCGTAGCGAAGCAGATTGCTAACGAACGCAAATTGCAGGAACGCTTGCATGGAGCAGTTCGAACTAGCGCGGATCGTGAATCAAAGGCAACAATTGCTTTAAAAAGCAATCAAGAGGCAGTAGCAAGACAGGCCTTGGAGGAAAAACTGTATTACGATCAAAAGATCAACGAATATGGTGAAATGCATGCGCAGGCTAAGGTTCAAGCTGAAGATTTAATGAATCAATTGCATGAAATGAAAGACGAATTTTATCAAATGCGGAATAAACGCAATGAACTGGTTTCTCGTGCTCAAATGGCGAAAGCACAAAAACAAATGGCACAAATCAGCTTCACTAACGTCATCGAAGGCGGGCATGCATCACGCGGTTTCCACCGGATGGAAGAAAAGATCATGCAGCTGGAAGTGGAAGCAACGGTCGTTCGCAGACCTTATTCTCCAACGGGCGGCACATTGAATACAGCGGATGAAGCAAAGAAACAATTGCTGGACGAACAAATGCGATTGCTGAAAGAAAAACTGGGTGTAAGCCAGAATTCAGCAGCAAATGAGCCTTTATTAATCAAAGAAAATGCGGCTGAAAACACTGCAAAATAGTGTTGGAGCGGTGATATGAAGTATGTTATGCTATGAAAGGGAAAGCCATAAGGCGAGCTTAAGCCTGTATGGCTTTTCTTTTCTATAGTATGTATAACTAAGTTTCCCAGAGCAGGCATACAGGAGGTGACGACATGGAGAATGACCACAACAACCGAAAGCGGAATACCTATCTTATATTAATTGCAGCGGGTATTTTTTTATTAGTGGATAAAATATTTGGATTCTCTACTGTCGTTTCGATCGTATGCATATGCTTTGGGATTCTTTCTCTGCGTAACGGATCGTCGAAAAAAGGCTATATTTTTCTAGGGATTGGCGTAGTTATTCTAATTGGTCATTTTTTTGCAATTATTGTAGGAATCGTTCTACTTTCCTTGGGTTTATTTTATCTGAAATCAAAACGGACCCATTGGAATGGAGCTTATGTACAAAAACAGAAATTAATCGAGAGCATTCAATGGAACAAAAGACCCTGGAGTCTGCTGCCAATGAGTATTTGGAATGTGGTTGGTGAGATAAAGCTTGATTTTGGCTTTGCCATTTGGGAGGAACCGGACGTCACTATCATTCTACAAGGCGTTTTTGGTGATATTGATGTTATCGTACCAGAGAATGTCGGCATTTCTGTGATGAGCTCGGTTGTCTTCGGACAAATCGAGGTGGAGCGAGAAAAAGAAGCGGGCGTGTTGAATAAGATTATGTGGCAATCTCCTAATTACCATTCAAGCACGAATAAAGTGAAACTAATTGTATCCTATATCGTAGCAGATATTGATGTGAAAATTATCTAGAAACTTTAGAACGCTTGATAGAAAGGAATGATCTCGTGAATAAGCGGCTGACCAATATGATCTGGCGTAGTATGAGTGAATCTATTTGGCTCTGTTTTATTCTATGCGGCGCGGTCATATATGATCTATATTCTCGGGATTTTACGAATCCTTTTGCCACATGGCAAATGGGGATTAAATTTAGTTTTGGGCTGTTTTTTATCGTAGGCGTCATTTGTCTGGCTTATGGATTTTGGTCCAGCTATCGGGTTAGCCGGAGGCTGGAGCAATTAAATGAATTGATGCTTTATTTGGAAAAGGGGAATTTAAGTCATTCGGTTCCTTCCTTAGGTGAAGACGAAATCGGACGACTTGGAGAACAGTTGAATCGGATCAGCAGAAAGTGGGAAGAACAAGTTTCCTCTTTACAACGATTATCTACAAATAATGCTCAACTGGCGGAAAAGGCCAAATATTCTGCAGTAGTTGAAGAAAGACAACGCTTGGCAAGAGATTTACATGATGCGGTCAGTCAACAGCTATTTGCGATATCGATGACGGCAACTGCGGTTGGAAGAACCTTGGATAAAGACTTTGAAAAAGCGCGCAGACAAATTCATTTGATCGAAGAAATGGCCTCAGTCGCCCAATCGGAGATGAGAGCATTACTGCTCCATTTGCGTCCTGTGCATTTGGAAGGGAAAAAATTATCGGAAGGCTTGCTGGAGCTCCTTCAAGAGTTGAAGGCCAAAGTACCTATTGATATCTCTTGGGAAATGGATGCCAATATTCAGCTTCCTAAAGGCATCGAAGATCATCTGTTTCGTATTGTACAAGAGGCTTTATCCAATACTTTGCGTCATTCCAAAGCGACCAAGATGGATATTAAGCTGCAGCGTCCAACGGATGCTGTTCGACTTTCCGTCCATGACAATGGGATTGGCTTTGATTCGGATTTACAAAAACATACTTCATATGGTCTCGTTTCCATGCGAGAGCGCGTAAATGAGATTGGCGGATCTTTAAGTATTGTCACTGCTCCTGATAAAGGGACGAGAATTGAAATTCGCGTTCCACTCATGCGGGCGGATGAGGGAGATGAAAGTAAATGGAAAGTGTAATAAAGGTTCTGTTAGTGGATGATCATGAGATGGTACGAATCGGATTGGCTGCGGTGCTGGGTACGGAGGAAGGCATAGAGGTAGTAGGGGAAGCAAGCAATGGTGCGGATGGTATTCGCTTGGCACAGCAATATAGACCTGATGTCGTTTTGATGGATCTGGTCATGGAAGGAATGGATGGGATTGAAACAACACGAAAATTATTGCAATTGTATCCGGAGTGTAAGGTTATTGTCCTTACTAGTTTCTTAGATGATGAGAAAATGTATCCTGTTATTGAAGCGGGTGCATTTAGTTATTTATTGAAAACATCACGTGCTGGTGAAATTGCCCAAGCTATTCGTTCAGCAGCAATAGGCCAACCTATTCTGGAATCACAGGTGGCTTCCAAAATTATGCTGCGTTTTCGCCAACCCAAACCTGCTGCAGCGCTGCATGAAGATTTGACGGAGCGTGAAATGGAAGTGCTTTGCTTGATCGCGCAAGGTAAATCAAATCAAGAAACAGCAGACACTTTATATATCGGGATTAAAACGGTTAAATTTCATGTGACCAACATTCTTGCAAAGCTGGGTGTGGAAGATCGTACTCAAGCAGCTATCTATGCTTTTAAGAATGGTCTAGTGAAATAATTTAATTTTTTAGAAAAATCGATTCAATAATAATCCGCTAGTCGGAAGTTGTGAGTAAAATTGTTGATTAAATTGATAATTGCTATAACGTTTATACTCGCTGTTATTTACATTTAATAAAGCTTCTGATGGTGAAGCTTGCAACCGTTCCGTAGCTTTGCTCAATTTGGTAGCAATACCGTTAAATCCACCCAAGCTTTGGGAGACTTGATCAAAGTTTGTCTGGATGCTGTCTTTTAATTTGTTTTCGTTCAATGATAAAGTGCCGTCTGACTTTTTTGAAATGCCAAGCGTATCCAAAGCATAGCTATTTAATGCGCTTTCCAGATTCTTTTTAACATTTGAATTCAGATAGCCGGACTGATCTGTAATAGCAGCATGAAGCGTGTTATAATCGTCAACTAACTGCTTGGTCTGTTTTACTATGGCATTTGCATCTGGCTTTGGTGATAAAGTGACATCCTGAGAGGTTGTCTTTAGTAGAGTGACCGTAATATTTCCGTGATCAAGTTTGATCTCATTCGTAGAAGATGTTAATTGAGTGCCGCCATCTAAGCGATAAGCAGCGTCAGATGCGCTTGCAGTCACAGAATTACTTTTTGTTGCCCCTACCGCATTGCCGTTAGTGTCAGCTAAGCTAAAGCTGTGATTCGTACCTGGTTCATTGCCTGTTATGTCCAAATGAATGCGACTTGTAATCGGATTCGTGACTAATTTGGCAGAAACACCACTATCCGATGCATTTATTGCATCTCTCATTTTACTCAGCGAGGTTTTGTATATATCTGTATTATTAGAGAAGAAAGAAATTTGAGTTGTTTTATTGCCCATCGTTATCGAGAATTGCTGTTTTCCACTTTGGAAAGTCGTTGGGGAGAACGCCGCAAAAGATGCTCCACTATTCTTTTGTGCAGCGGCAAGCGACTGAACACTAATTTTAGTAGAAGGAAGATTCGTTTCTTTGGTTGCGACAGCTTTAATAGAAAAGGGATCTGAAGAGGAGATTCGATTAGACAGCAAAGAAGAAGTTCCCACATTGCGCAAGGAAGCGACCGTTGAGTTTAGTTGATTAGCAGAGTTCAAAATAGCTGCTAAGCCTGTTGCGGCGGTTTTTGCGAATAGTGCACTTGCGTAGCTTGAAAAGGTTAGTTTGTTCGAACTATCAGAATTTTTTGGGGTTTTCGCTAGTGAAAAAAAGCTGTTGTAATTCTGATAGCTGTTCAATGCATTTGTAGAATTGATTGCTACCATGACGCAACACGTCCTCTTAAAAAAATATTATAATATTACTATTTAGACTAATAGTTAGTTTAATTATATCATCCATATGCTAATTTCGTAAGTTGTCAAGTGGAAATTTTTTGAAAATGATTCATAAGTCCTAAGGAGCAAGGAGAGTAGGTCCAATGAACTTCATGCAATGGACCATTATTGTCATTGTGATTATTCTTTCCATTTGGTTTTTAAGATGGTTTGGCAGGAAATATAGAGGCTAATTTACAGGTTCCGCTTGCTTGCAAAGTACATAAGATGTAATGTACGTTGGATTAGTTAGGGGTGAAGGTATGATTCGTTTAAGGCTGCCTTCGAAGGATGACCTGTATCTATATCGGTTGATTGTGAAGCGACTCGTTCCTTTTGCTAGAAAGACGCAGCCTGAATTGCGAATTGGAAAACAATCGTTGATTCATCGATTAGGAACGGGGAAGGTTTTTGTTGCAGCAAAAAGAGGTCAGGCTCCTTTCGGTTTTATTAGCTTGAAAATCATACAAAACATTTTATTCATCGATCTGTTGGCTGTTGATTCTACGAGTGAGAATAAAGGCTGGGGCAGCAAGTTAATTATTGCAGGTGAGAAATATGCTAAAAGAATGAACTGTTCTATTGCTCAAGTCTGGGTAGATGAAAAAAATGCGCATGCCTTAACTTTTTATGCTAATAAAGGGTACCAAGTGCTGGAATACACGCCTCAAATTCATTGTTTTTTACTTCGCAAAGATTTGTAATTTACTAAAAGCACTGCAATCCAGAACGGTTTTTTGGGGAAAACCAAATGTCTGGATTTTTCTTTTTGTTGTAATTCTTGTTGCAGTGTATTTGGATATGATAAACTGAACATCATAAACTAAAAATACGAAAAGAATGAGGATGCCATGAGCGAAGCGAAACATGAAGCAATTAAACAAACGGGAGCCGTATTTTTCATTTTTGGTGCAACAGGGGATTTGGCTCATCGCAAGCTTTTCCCTGCTATATATAGTTTATATCGCGAAGGGAAAATATCGGAAAAATTTGCGGTGATCGGCCTAGCAAGACGACCATGGACACAGGAACAATTCCATAGTGAATTATTAGAATCTATTCAAGAGTTTGCAAGATATAAGGGTGTAGAGGCGGATGAAAACTGGACAAGATTTGCCGAGCATTTTTCTTATATGTCGTTAGATATTAACAATGGAGATGCATTTAAAGAATTGAATGTGGTAGCCGAACGTTTAGAACAGAAATTTGATATTGCCGGGAATCGTTTATTTTACTTGGCTTTAGCGCCGGATTTATTCGGCAGTGTGGCTAATCACCTTCGAGAATGCGGCTTGCTGGATTCGAAAGGCTGGCATCGTTTAGTCATTGAGAAACCATTTGGTTTTGATTTGGCATCGGCTAAAAATCTGAATGAAGAAATTCGTAAGGTTTTTGATGAAACGGAAGTATATCGAATCGATCATTATTTAGGAAAAGAAATGGTGCAGAATATCGGCGTTGTCCGTTTCGCAAACGCCTTATTTGAACCTTTGTGGAACAATAAATATATTGCCAATATCCAGGTTACGCTTAGTGAAACCGTTGGAGTCGAGGAACGCGGCGGTTATTACGACCATTCAGGTGCGCTTCGCGACATGGGTCAGAATCATATGCTGCAAATGATTACGATGATGGCGATGGAGCCGCCAAGCAGTCAGAATGCAGAAGATATTCGCGATGAAAAGGTCAAGGTGCTGAGATCGCTCAGAGTGTTCACATCGAATGATGAGGTGCGTACCAATGTTGTTCGCGGACAATATATCGAGGGGACAGTAAAAGGAAAGCTCAAACCAGCTTATCGCGCTGAGACGTCAGTCAGTCCCGTTTCGACGACGGCGACTTATTTTGCCGCAAAGGTCAATGTTGACAATTTTCGTTGGGCGGGCGTTCCTTTTTACATACGAACAGGGAAAAATTTGCCGGTGAAAACAACCGAGGTTGTTGTGGAATTTAAAAACATACCTGATAACGTATATTTAGCGAAAAAGAATAAACTGCAGCCGAATTTGCTGGTATTCCGTGTTAATCCACTTGAAGGAATTTATATCAAAATCAATGCGAAGCAGCCTGGATCGAATGGTTCAGAATCGATGATTGTTCCGGTTGCAATGGAATTCTGTCAAAGCTGCCAAGTTGGACACAACACGCCAGAAGCATATGAGTTGTTGATTTACGATGCTGCGTGCGGCGATTCGACCTATTTTACAAGATGGGATGAGGTAGCGTTGGCATGGCAGTATGTAGATAAAATTGCGGCTGCTTGGGCAGAAAACAGTCAAGATTTGCAATTATACCCTGCGGGATCTTGGGGGCCTGATGAGGCGCATAAACTATTGGAAAAGGATGGTTTCCATTGGTGGCCGGTCAATGGGCAGGATGAGAGTGAAGTTGTTTGGGTTGGCGAACATATCTAACATATGAAGGTTGTGAATGGGATTATGTCAACGTTTTACGATATTTCAATGACGATTGATGCAGGTATGCAGGTATATAAAAACAAAGAAGAGAAAAAACCTATTTTCAAAAACATGTCTAACTTCGTTACGGGAAAAGCATATGAAACACAGCTTACGCTAGATGCACATACAGGCACACATATTGATGCTCCGCTGCATATGATCGAAAATGGGCAAACCATGGATTCTATCTCGTTGGACTCTTTAGTTGGGCCAGCCAGAGTACTGGATTTGACCCATGTTCATGACGGAATCACAAAGGCGGATTTAGAGCCGTTTGCAATTCAAGCGGGTGAATGGCTGTTATTTAAAACGCGAAATTCGCTTTCTGAGGCATTTGACTTCGAATTTATTTATTTGAAGGAAGATGGCGCGCATTATTTACGTGATTTGCATGTAAAGGGTATAGGTACGGACGGATTAGGTATTGAACGAGCACAACCGAACTACGGTACGCATCGGTCATTGTTAGGTGCTGGTATTCACGTCGTTGAAGGGCTGCGGCTTAAAGAAGTTCCTGGTGGGAACTATTTTATGGTTATTGCGCCATTAAAGGTTTCTGGAATTGAAGCTTCACCGGCTCGTGCTTTTCTGATTGGATAATTATCTAAGTGTAACGAAGGGAACAAGGGAATGACAACATCATTAAGCGAAGAAATACAGGCAGAGGTTCAGAAAAGAAGGACGTTTGCGATTATCTCACATCCTGATGCGGGTAAAACGACATTGACGGAAAAACTGCTGCTTTTTGGCGGAGCGATTCGCCTTGCAGGTACAGTAAAGGCACGTAAGGCAAGCAAGCATGCTACATCGGATTGGATGGAGATTGAAAAGCAAAGAGGAATTTCGGTTACTTCAAGCGTCATGCAGTTTGATTATAACGGAAATCGTGTCAATATATTGGATACGCCAGGCCATCAAGATTTCAGTGAGGATACTTATCGTACATTGACTGCGGCTGATAGCGCCGTGATGTTAATTGATTCTGCCAAAGGTGTAGAGACGCAAACGAAGAAGCTGTTTCAAGTATGCCGGAAGCGGGGCATCCCGATTTTTACATTTATTAATAAAATGGATCGTGAAGGACAAAGTCCATTTGAATTATTAGAGGAATTGGAGCAGGTATTAGGGATTAGATCATTTCCTATGAACTGGCCGATTGGTTCGGGGAAGCAGTTTTGCGGTGTCTATGACCGTGTGAAGGTGCAATTGGAGCTGTTTCAAGGCGGAGAGCATAATGAAATACAGGTTGCCAAAGTTGATGGATATCAAGACCCGTTGGTGAAACAAATCGCAGGCGATTATTTACATCAAAGGCTGTGTGAAGATCTAGAATTGCTTGATGTGGCTGGTGATCCGTTGGATTACGATAAAGTAAGACAGGGGGAATTAACCCCTGTGTTTTTCGGCAGTGCAATCAATAATTTTGGGGTTCAAACCTTCCTTGATAATTTTTTACAATTGGCGCCATTTCCAGAACCAAGAAATAGCAGTGCAGGAGAAATTTCACCGTTTGGAGAACAATTCACAGGCTATGTATTTAAAATTCAGGCGAATATGAACCCTGCACATCGGGACCGAATCGCATTTTTGCGTATTTGCTCTGGTAAATTTGAACGAGGCATGAGTGTGAAGCATATTCGCGCCGGAAAAGATATTAAGCTCTCTCAGCCGCAGCAATTTTTGGCTCAGGATCGCGATATTGTGGATGTTGCCTATCCTGGTGATATTATTGGTCTGTTTGACCCCGGTATTTTTCGAATTGGTGATTCGTTATGTCAAGGTGGAGAGGTTATTTTCGATGAGCTGCCTACCTTCTCGCCCGAATTATTTAGCAAGGTGACTGTGAAAAATGCTTTAAAACAAAAGTCATACCAAAAAGGTATTGATCAATTAACCGAAGAAGGCACCATTCAAGTATTTCGTAACATAGGTGGTTTTGATGAAATGATCCTTGGTGTGGTGGGACAGCTTCAGTTTGAAGTTCTCGAGCATCGCATGAAATCAGAATATGGTGTAGATATTCAACTGCATCGCATGAATTTTCAATTTGCACGTTGGTTGATTGATGATCATATCGATCCCGGAAAATTCCGCATTAACTCTCAGCTAGTCAAAGATAAAAAAGGGAATTATGTTGCATTATTTGAAAATGAGTATGCGCTTAGAACGGCAATCGACAAAAATCCGAACGCTAAGTTTTTGGAAACAGCGCCTTAAAACAAAGCTTTGAAGCTCGCCATTGGCGGGCTTTGGGCTATAGATAAACCATGGACATTACAGAATTGTATGTCGGCTTCGGCCGATTCTTGAAAGGGCATCTTCGATTAGACGAAAGAAAGTGCTCGAGCTGCTTGCCAGAACATGAAGAAGATCGCATTCTCTAAGCTATTAGTGAATGCGATCTTTTATATATTTTTGGCATTAAAACTAATTGATTCATCGTTTATAAAAAAGTTGGCCCAATAAAACAGGCTTGTTCAACAGGCTGAGCCCGCCATTGGAGGGCTCTTTCTTAACATAACAAATACCGTACGAGATGAAGAAGGCATTTGTTATAGAGTATGAACACGCACTTATATGGGAGAAATGTCTTGAAAATTAGACGATTGTCCATGGCAATTCGCGGAGGAAAACATACAATGCTAAGGAAAACACATTTGATTATCTGAAAAGAGGAGGAATTGCAAATGGGCGCGGTAGGAGGATATCTTCATACAGGTATAGGCTTTATATTGGTGCTTTACATCTTATTGGTCATCATTCTTCGCACATTCTGATCATATATGCTCTATATAGAGTTTGTATAAAAAGAATAGCTATGTTGCGTAATGAATGTGCTTTAAGCTCATGCTTACGAAGTGAGTTTTCTTACGAAAACTTTTACCTCAGTTCAAAATGAGTTTCTTGAATGGACGAATACTGCTAACAGGCAACCTTATTCGTTGCCCGTTAGTAGTAGGGAGGAAACTCATTTTCAAAGTCGGCACAAGCATATGCTTCCGAAGCCAGTTTTGCTAAAGCAAAACTTTCGACTTTACAAGCACACCCATTACTCCTCGTCGCCACTTTTTGAACTCACTCTATTAGCATTCTTTCTAATTGCCGCCTCAAAGCTGCCAACTGCAAAAGTACAGCTTATAAGCTCGATTATCCCATTATCCAGCCGATTACCTGCAAAAATACAGTTGATTGACTCCATATTCGTTAAAATGGTCTCCCATCAGCAAATCTACCTGTATTTTTGCAGTAAGAAGGCTCTAAAACCCGTTTTTGACCGAATGCAGTTGCACTTTTGCAGTTGTCTAGCTGTTTGGCGGGTTCTGAAGGGTGTTTGCGGTCACGATTCCTGAAAATCGAAGATGTCTTGAACAAAAGCCTTTATTTTACATACGATAATGATGCATATTCAAATTATGATGTTGGCATAAAAGGAAGTGTAGCGGATAATGCATCTTTTAATGATTGCGCCTGAACAAATCCCGGTACCCGCTTTCAAAGGCGGCTCTGTGGAAATATGCATGCACGCCATTGCGAAGAAAATCGCTCGCCATCACAAAGTAACGCTTATTAGTCGTCGCCATCCTAAGTATCCGCATGTTTCGACTTCACGGAATTTAAAGTATATCCGTGTTCCATCAGGAACCCCAGGCCGTTATTTGGCATCTGTGCTGGCATACCTTCGTGGTAAACATTATGATTGGATTCAAATTGACAACCGTCCGCGTTTCATCACACCCATTAAAAATCTTTTTCCGAACATACCCATTTCCTTGTTTTTGCATTCCTTAACCTTTGTGTCAGCACCGATGATATCAAGGGATCGTGCTGCAAAGCATTTGTCTAGAGCGGATATGATTGTAGCAAATAGCAGCTCCTTAGAACGTGAATTAAAGTCGCGATTTAATCATTTGCATGACAAAATAAAGCAGGTATATTTGGGTGTTGATTTAAATCAATTTCGACCGCCCACATTAACTCAACGCAAGCAGCTGCGTAGTAGATATGGGCTTAAAGGTTCGTTTGTCTTCGCGTTCGCGGGGAGAATCATTTCGCGTAAAGGGATTCCAGTCATGATGAAAGCGCTTAGTCAAGTGCGTAAATCGGTGCCAAATGTAAAAATGATCATTGCGGGAAACGGGAAACCAGGCTATATCGCAAAATTGAAAGATTTGGCCAAACGCTTGCATATTACTGCCAAATTCATTGGATATAAATCACACCACAGCATGCATGAGGTATATTGGTTAGCTGATTGCTTTGTATGTCCATCGCAAAAGCATGAAGCATTTGGGCTCGTTAATGTGGAAGCGATGGCTGCAGGTATTCCGGTTGTAGCTTCGCGAATAGGCGGCATTAAAGAAATTATAAGTCATGCGAAAAATGGTTATCTCATTAATCGCTACAGCAGCGCTCATGATTTTGCAATCATAATGGAGAAATTAGCGCGAAATCCGGCTTTGGCAAGCTCATTAGGTAAACAGGCTAGGAAAGATGTAGTCAATCGTTTTAGTTGGACGCATACGGCTAATAATCTTAGCAATCTATATGGAATGTAAAGCGTGAGAAAGGAAGTGTTGTGCAATGTTTAGATATGTTAGAAGCAAATGGATTAAAACGGAGGTCTTGTTGAAAAACGATGAGCTTAAAGCTTATATCCCAACTACACTGCGTATGACTAGCACAAATATGCAATCGATGCTGCAGCAATATAGTATGGTGTACATTAAGCCTGATATCGGCACATTCGGGAATGGAGTGATGCGTGTAGAGTTAAATCAAGAATATGGTTCCAGTTACCAATATCAATTAGGGGTTCGACCTCGTGTGTTTAAATCATTCGAATCCATGTATAGCGATATCATAAAATTAACCAGAGGAAGAAGCTATTTGGTGCAAAAAGGGATTCATCTTTTGAAATACAGAAAACGCAGATTTGATATCCGTATCATGGTACAGAAAAATTTGCATAATAAATGGGAGTCTACTGGATGGATTGGTCGGTTGGCGCATCCGCATAAGATCGTGACCAATTATCACAGCGGCGGAACTCCGATGGCCGTGGAATTATTGCTGGCGTCTCATCTGAAACATTCGGAGATACAGCCCTTTATTCAAAGATTGCAAAGAATAGGCGTTTTAACTGCAAAACAACTACAACGACGTTTTCCGGGACTTAAGGAAATTGGGGTCGATGTAGCGATAGATTATCAATTTAAACCGTGGATATTAGAGGTCAATACAAAACCGGATCCCTATATTTTCAAAAGACTGCCCAATAAAATGATTTACGCAAAAATCATCCGTTACGTGCGAAAATTAAAAACAGTAAAATGAACCTACAACCGTTTACGCGGGAATTTTAAACGAAATGTTGTGCCAATTCCTAGCTCGCTTTGGACTTCGATTGAACCATGGTGGGCTGTTACAAGCTGTTTAACGATGGACAATCCAAGTCCTGTCTCGCTTTTTTCTTTGGCTCTGGATGGATCTGATTTATAAAAACGATCCCAAATGAATTCCAGCTCCTGCTTCGACATCCCTCTGCCTGTATCTGTAATTTCAATCATTGTCTCTGTTTCGTTCATCGTGGCTGTTACACGAATCGTACCGTATTCAGTGAATTGAATGCTATTTTTGATCAAATTAATTCCGATTTGCGTCAAACGGTCATAATCCCCGTAAATTTCAATATCAGAGCGGCATGAAATTTGAATTTGCAAGTTTTTTTCTTCAATCAACACTTCTAAAGATTCTGCAATCACTTCCAGAAGTTCAAGCGCATTATAAGCTTCAGATTTGAGCGTAAATTGACCATTCTGGATCTTTTCCAAGTCTAGCAGCTCATTAATCAGACGAATTAAGCGGAAGGTTTCTTTTTCAATAATCGCAAAATATTTGCGCTGCTCCTCTGGGTCGGTGATCAATTGATTTTTGAACCCTTCGATGATGCCGCGAATGGAAGTTAGCGGCGTACGCAGCTCGTGGGAGACATCGACCAGAAAGCGAACTCTTCTCTGCTCGAACTGCTCTAGCTTAAGGGAAGCGGCTTCTAAACGTTCTGCCATCCGATTAAAGTCTTGGGATAGATCGCCTAATTCATCGGATCGTCCTCCATGCGAGCGTGTAGTAAAGTTACCTAAAGAAATCTCCTTCGTTGCTTGTCGCAGCATGTTCACACTTCGACTCAAATTTCTTGAGATCAACCAGCTTACAACGATGGCAAGAAAAAATGCAGCGATTAAAGTATAGAGAATCGTCTGATCTATTTGTTTACCGCCTTGAGAAAGTCCTGGCAGCAAAGAGTAGACAAATAAATACAAGGATTCTTTGGGTGCTTTAGTCCGAATGGAACGGGCAGAAACAACATAGGGGCTTTTTGTGTTTTCATCTACGACAAAGGATTGAACCCCCTTCAAACCATTTATTTTATTATGCAGGCTGTCAATGAAACTTTTGTTTTTTAACGGTGAGCTAACAGCGGCGACATCTTTATATTCGACTTCTCCACTTGGATTCATTAAAATGAAGGCAATATTTTGTTCTCGCAAAAATGTACGCAGAAATAGAAGACTGGCAGCAGGATTGTCCTCCTTTTGCAGCGATTTGACAATGCCATTGCTAGCGCTATTGAGTTCATTTTTTTTCTGAACATAACTATTTTGTTTGAAATTATAAGTTAGACCTACGCCGACTAGCGATAGAATGAGGACAGCTATGATCATATGGCTAAGAAACTGCCGCTGAAAAAAAGTGAAACGATAACGAAAAGCTGGCTTCGTATTTCTCACGTTTTTACTCCTCCAGTTTATAACCTATACCCCATACGGTTCCGATAAATGGATGTTCTGGAGTGGAAATTTTGTTGCGCAGCCGCTTTATATGTACATCTACCGTACGTTCCTCGCCAAAATAGTCGAACCCCCAAATGCTTTCAAGCAGCTGCTCTCGCGTAAATACTCTTTTGGGATATTTAACAAAAAGACAGAATAAATCGAATTCCTTAGGTGTCAAATTACTAATGGAGTGGTCATTTATCGAAACACTGCGGGAAGTAAGGTTGATTATAATCCCCTGATAGCGTAGTATTGCTGCATCAATAGACGGAAAAGGGTCCGTTCTATCTTCTTGGGAATTGCCTTTATAGCGGCGCGTAACCGCTTTAATTCTCGCAATAAGCTCCATCGGACTGAATGGCTTAGTTACATAATCGTCTGCCCCGAGCTCCAATCCCAGGATGCGATCTTGCTCACCGTCTTTGGCGGTCAATAAAATAATCGGTGTGTTTTTCGCTTGACGAAATTCACGGCACAAGGTAATCCCGTCTTTTCCAGGCAGCATCCAATCGAGAATAATCAGATCCCATGCTTCTTGCTGAAAATGCTGCTCAGCAGTGAGACCATGATGAGCATAGGTTACCGTAAAAGGCTCCTTTTGCATAAAAAGCCGCAGCATTTCACAGACAGATAAATCGTCTTCTGCGATCAATATTTTCATATGGACTCCTCCTTCTGGTGACTATGCTCTATTATCGCATGAGTTTCATAACTTCGGCAACGTAAGGAAAGAGTTCGATTTCACAACGACATTAGGTGAAAATAAGCGAAATGTAAGTTAATATTGCATTAGAGACGGAGGAAGGAAATATAGATGAAAAAAGCATTGATTGTGCAAGGTGGCTGGGACGGACATCAACCTAAAGAGGTTGCAGAAATATTCGCCGAATTGCTGCGTAAGGAAAATTTCACAGTTGAAGTTTCCGATACTCTGGACAGCTTGATGGATGGAGAAAAGCTGCTTGGTTTGCATTTAATTGTACCTGTTTGGACGATGGGGAGCATTTCCCCTGAGCAATTAAATCCGCTGTTAGCGGCAGTGAAAAGCGGTGTTGGCATTGCTGGCTGCCATGGCGGGCTGGGGGATTCATTTCGTAACGAAACGGAGTTTCAGTACATGGTTGGTGGACAGTGGGTAGCTCACCCTGGAAATGACGGGGTAAATTATACCGTTCATATTAAGCGTAAGGATCATCCGTTAATGGCGGGATTGGAAGATTTCCAGGTCTGTTCAGAGCAGTATTATATGCATGTTGATCCCGCTATTCAAGTGCTGGCCACAACAAATTTTGGTGAAGTAGAAATGCCGGTCGTTTGGACGAAAACATACGGTGATGGGAAGGTGTTTTATTGCTCGCTGGGTCATCAAGCAGACATTGTGAGTATGCCTGAAACACTTGCGATCATGAAACGCGGTTTTGTATGGGCAGCTAAGTAATTGACGCAAAAGGGAGACAAAGGGATGAGCAAAATTAAAGTTGGTATTATTGGCTGCGGGAATATAAGTGAAATTTATTTGCAGAATGGGAAGTCGCTTTTTACAGGGTTGGAGGTTGTGGCTTGTGCTGATTTGGATGTAGCGCGCGCGCGTGCCAAAGCGGATCAGCATGGCATTGCCAAAGGTTATTCAGTTGAACAGTTATTGGCTGATCCGGAAATACAACTCGTCATTAACCTGACCATTCCGCAAGCTCATGCCAAGGTAAACTTACAAGCTTTGGAGGCTGGAAAGCATGTTTATGTTGAAAAACCATTTGCAATTTCACAAGCGGAAGCAAATGAAGTTTTACAGCTGGCTAAGCAGAAGGGGTTATTGGTTGGTTCTGCACCGGATACTTTTCTTGGCGGCGGGATTCAAACTTGTATCAAATTGATACAGGACGGTGCAATTGGTGTTCCTGTAGCGGCTACAGCATTTATGCTTTGCGGTGGGCATGAGAGCTGGCATCCCGCACCTCATTTTTATTACCAAACAGGCGGCGGACCGATGTTTGATATGGGACCGTATTATTTAACGGCGTTGGTTGCATTATTGGGACCCATTCAACGAGTAACGGGTTCTGCGCGAATTTCGTTTCCTGAACGTACGATTACGAGCAAACCAAGCTTTGGTGACAAAATCCAGGTTAAGGTTCCCACACATGTAACCGGAATTCTTGATTTTCATCAGGGTCCAGTGGGTACCGTGATTACAAGCTTTGATACGCCAAGCAGCGGAAGATTGCCTTTTATTGAGATTTATGGCAGTGAGGGTACTTTATCGGTACCGGATCCGAATACCTTTGGCGGTGCTGTAAAAGTTCGTAAGAAGGGTGCTGGCGAATGGAATGAAGTTCCTTTGACGCATGGATTTCAGGACAATTCTCGTGGAATTGGTGCAGCGGATATGGCGCAAGCTATATTGAACGGACGGCAGCATCGGGCAAGCGGTCAGTTGGGTTACCATGTACTTGAAGCTATGATAGGCATTCATCAGGCTTCGCAAGACGGAAAGCATTATATCATGCAAAGTACCTGTGATTCCCCTGAAGTATTACCGGTTGGATTTAAGCCTTAGATTCGCATCTATGGTCTTTTTTTTGTAATATATACATGAGGTGATAATATGATTATTGTGAAAACACAGCAAGAAATATCGAATATGCGTCAAGCGGGTTTAATTTTAGCGGCATGCCATCAAGAAATTGCTTCCAGAATTAAACCAGGGGTAACAACAGCGGAGATTGATCAATTTGTCGAGCAGTATATATTGGATCATGGCGCGACGGCTGAGCAAAAGGGATACCATGGTTATCCATTTGCCACCTGCGGTTCAGTGAATGATGTGATTTGTCATGGGTTTCCGACAACACAACCATTGAAAAATGGCGATATTGTTACGATCGATTTTGTTGTGAATTTAAACGGTTGGCTTGCTGATTCAGCTTGGTCTTATCCCGTTGGCGAAATTTCTGAAGAGGCGAAGCGTTTGTTGAAGGTGACCGAAGCATCTCTCTATAAAGGGATTGAACATGCGATTGTGGGGAATAGGCTTGGAGATATCTCCAATGCTGTACAACGATATGCAGAAAAAGAAGGCTTTTCAGTCGTGCGTCAATTTTGCGGCCATGGGATCGGGCAAGAGATGCATGAGGAACCGCAAGTTCCGCATTATGGAGCTGCTGGTAAAGGAGTCCGCTTGAAAGAAGGCATGGTGATCACGATTGAACCGATGGTGAATGCAGGGACATTTCATTGTAAAGTGGATGCGGATGGTTGGACAGCAAGAACTTTGGACGGTCGTTTATCCGCGCAATATGAGCATACCATCGCGATTACAAGCGCGGGACCTGTGATTCTTACGAAGCTATAATATTCAAGCGGACGGAACATTCTATCCTGTTCGCGTATTAAGCGGTTTAACATAGCTGTAAATGAGCTTTGTTTATGATCAAGCGCGGCAAAAAAAGCTTTATCTGCTTGTTCGACAAGCGTTAAAGCTTTTTTCGCTGTATTGGAGCCTTCTGCTGTTACACATCCGTATAAGAACCATTTTTAATGGGTTAAATGATTTTTCAACGTGCTCGCAAGCTCAATCTGAATCGTTTCTTCGCAGTTTTTCCAAATGACTTCGAACAAAACACCTAATCCGGGTAACACGTGTTCATCCCCGCCAATCGATTCTTCGATGACTTGAATGAGTTCTGTACTCGATTTATCTTGTACTCTTTGCATAACAGCTTGCCGCAAATTTAGATTCATTTATTGTAACCCTCCGTTTAGTATTTGTTTGTCTTCACTAATATGCGCATGTAGGCGGGGGTTTATGCTTTTGGTATACTGTAATATAAAAGAGCGGGAACTGGGAAAAGGAGGGGTCCTATGAAAAAGCATCAAGCTGCTTTAACGCCCCAAGAAATTGTTTCGATACATAATCCTAAAGTAAAACAATGGAGTCAATTATTAAGTAAACGCGGTCGTGAAAGCCAAGGAAAATTTATATTGGAAGGTGTCCATCTTGTGCAGGAAGCATTGAAAGCTCATGTGGAAATGGAGTCGATCCTTTTCTCGCTGGAAAGGGGTTATCCAACTGAACTGCCTGATCGCGGCAGCGTTACGTGTGAGTGTATCGCTGTAAGTGAAGCCGTGTTGGCAAAATGCTCTGACACGGAATCGCCACAGGGTGTTTTGGCTATTGCAATGAAGCCTGCATGGTCTGCGGAACAAATTTTGCAGCAAAAAGATGCCCTTGTTGTAGTCATTGACGGTGTTCAGGATCCGGGTAACTTAGGAACAATCATTCGCAGCGCAGACGCTGTCGGAGCTACCGGCATTATCTTAGGTCATGGTACGGTCGATCTTTATAATCCAAAAACAGTTCGTTCGACGATGGGTTCATTGTTTCATTTACCCCTGATTGAGGTTGATTTAACGAAGCTGCTGCCATTAGCAAGAGAAAAAGGCATTCAACTCATCAGTACAAGCCTAACTGCACAACAGCATTGCTATGAAATTGATATGATCCCGGCCACTTGGCTGATTTTCGGAAATGAGGGTCGCGGGGTTTCATCGGAGATCCAATCGTTTGTCAGCAAGCAGATTATCATTCCCATGCGTGGACAAGCAGAGTCGCTTAATGTGGCTATGGCTGCGACGGTGCTGCTCTTTGAAGCGGCGAGACAAAGGTATTTTTGCAGCAGTAATGTCTGAGTTGTAAGTCAGTTTGCCACCAATCAAAGGAATTCATAAAAGATTGGGTACCGGGTACCGAAATTAATAAATATATTGTTTCTGCAGTCATTGAAGCGCGAAAAGCATAATGGTATTAAATCATCAGCCCGCTTTTAAAGGGGCTAATTTTTTTTGTCTTCTCACATTGAAAATAAATAAATAAATAAAAAAATATGAATATTTTCGGATTAATATAACATCTTAATAAGAAATGATATCAGGATAATTCTAAATAACAGAGAAAAATTATATAT
>JAQBPR010000175.1 GCA_028287395.1 Bacilli bacterium | reverse complement strand
TATAAAGGTTGAAGGAGGAGGACAACCAATCAGTTTGCAATCCTGAAGACAAGGAAAAACCTTGTCAATTAATGCGATAAAATAGCTTCCGACTCCTTGTCATTCGGATTCCACTGCGATATACTAGGTATAGATAAATTTCTAAATTGCATCACAGCATGTCCACCCTGACCGGTGGATATTTTTGTGTTTACTGTCTGATGTGCCTTCGCGATCTCGCACTCTAGTTCATCAATAAGCGTCATAAAAACCCCAATCAATTCATCATTGCGTGCAAGTTTAGCTAGAATATACTGCCACTTATACTTTTCAATTTGATCTCGTGTTGATTTGAAATCGTATGTCATGATGCCAGATATGCTACCCATGTTCCCACCTCCACTCTGCGAACAAATTCTTTGAAATTAATTCCGTAGCGATTCTCAACATCAAAATAATTGAAATACCTCTCAAGCTTGTCCAAACGTTCAATATCCGGATCAATAAATGGCAATTGGCTCGCCTCCTCTTATACCGACATCTCTAACATTTCATAAGCTGACTTAAACGTCATAATAGCTAGTTTTTCTTTCATGCGTATTTTATAATCCTCGTTACTCTCTCCAACCACATCAATGCCAATTAACTCAGAGCGGCCTGTCGCTGTCCCCCACCTCTTCACAAAGTCATAACTTAAAGTTGGTACGCGACCATTTTCCACTTTGGATATGTACGAGCGATCTACAAACAGTTTGACCGCCAATTCTTCCTGCGATATGTTCGCTTCTTCTCGACACCTTTTCAACAATTGATGCAAATGAAGGTTTTCCATGCCGATTCCACCTCCATCCTTGCTTGAATTGTCACTACTATGTGACTAAACTTTGATGTAATATGAACTTATGTTCGGAACACTTAAAAGCTTCGTATCACCCCTCTCAAGAATCCTCAGTAAAATCCTCACTTGCGGCCTGCTGCAATCCCCTGCAGTGGGTTTATCCCGCTTTTGAAGATCCTTTTTTAAACGAATCCTTCCACACTATCAAATCCTCTTTATCCACTTTGCGAGATGCCCCAATTGTATAACTCGGCAGTCCACCCAACTCTTTAGGAAGTAGACAATACTCATAAACTCGACGACGACTGATCCCCATATAGTCTGCAATAATCTGCGGTGTTAAAACATCCGGAAGATCTTCTAATTTGAGGATTTTAGGTTTCATCCTATATCGCCTCCTTTTGCTGAATTAATTTCCTCTTTCTGTTAAAATATGAATTGTCGATTAATAGATTAATAGAAAGGAGAAATTGCATTGAAATATTTAGGTCACTCACCGGACTATTTACGAAAAATTGGAGCGACGGCTATGTTAGAGTTGAGTGCTGAACACGATAGGGAGGGCAAAGATCTTGTTGTTGAAGTCCCTCACATTTCTGGGGATTACTTAGTTCTGAAAGTTGTTGCCGAAATGATCGCAGAGAACAATCGACTTTTGACAGAGCAGCTTCAAAGGCTGGGGTACTTGAAGAACCCATTAAATTAATTGCGCGCGCCTTTGTTGCTTCTAAAAACTGTATTTGTTGCTGTATTACTGCTGCCGGTTCTAGAGCGGCGGCTTCCTTCTTAGAAAACTCTTCCAGAACGATCACCCTCACTCTTTGTTCATCCACCTATCCCACCTCCTTTTGACTCATTTCGAGTCCGTTTTGATCAAAAAAAGCTGTCCAATTAAACCCCAAAGTTCTCGCAATAGCTTTAGCAGCCTTTGGCGAAGCGTTCCTAGATCCGATCTCAATACCTGAATAATAACTCCGCGATATTCCAGAATCAGTTGCCACTTGAAGTTGAGTTAGCCCTTTTGTATCACGTATTTTTATTAACCACTCTCTCATTCGACATCACCTCCTGACTCATTTCGAGTCGCTTGCCATGTCAATATTATATGACTCATTACGAGTCATGTCAACAAGTATTTTAAGCACGCTGACGAGTTTTGAGTAATGGGGTTTCAGATTCATTTTGCGTCGTTATAATAGTTAATAAGAAGGGGGATTGCTTGTGTTTTCGAAGAGGTTAGTTTATTTCAGGGATAAAGTAGGATTGACTCAAGAAGAACTATCGAAGAGATTAGGGATGGCTAGAACTACATATCAAGGATATGAAAACGGAAAGCGCGAACCAGATCTAAATACGTTAGAAAAGATTGCAAAATTTTACGATATAACTGTGGACGACCTTTTAGGAAGAGAAAAAAAGGATGCGGTAGACAGACTTATCGAGTATTTGGATTTGGAGCTCACAGACGAGCAAATTATAGAGCATATGAATTTCAAAGTAGATAACTTAACTTTATCTAATGAAGAAGTGAGGGAGTTTATTGCTTTTGTCCGTGCAAAAAGATTTATGAAGTCTGGACAGCAGGCTTCTTCTTTAAAATTTGAAGGGCCCTAACATGGACTGGGTTTATAGTAATAGCTAGTTTGTTTTCTAGGTAGATCACTCCTTCTTTGGGATTTATCCCGAGTCTGCTTAAAGAATCATGATTAATATTAAATGTATCTTTCATTGAATCATCCCCTGTTGTCTATTTAACTGTGTTCTCATTTTAGAACATTTGTTCCTATAAATAAAGCAATATTTTTCAACATGTTTCGACAATAACTATATTTAGTGGGGTAATGGCATGGATTTCCTTCCGGACATCTGCCAAGTCCCCAAAATCTTGCGTGAAAGAAAAATTGACCCTGTTGATTTCTACACTGACCCTGAGATAAATTGGTCCAAGCAGCAATACAACGCTTATGCCAAGAATCGAAGGAAAATGTCAGCGGGTCAAATAATGAAGGTTAGTCATTTTCTCGAAATTCCCATGGAAGAAGTTTATACATGGAAAGTTAAACCTCCGCGCAAGGGGACTGGCAATAATCAGAGTAGAAAGTAAAAAGACTCTGAACCGGATGGTAATACAAATGCACTACCCCATTCATTAAAATTAGAGACGAAAAAAAACGCCTAATGCGCCAATAAACAACAAAATAGCGGTTACTAAAGTTAGTTTTATTTTGAATATAGACATTCTGTGTCAAGTATGTAAGTGCTTTCTATTATATTCCAATCAATAATGTTTTCATATGTAACTTAAGTCTCTATTTAAACACATAGTATATTCGCAATCGTTCTTATTTATTGATTTAAGAGCGTGACATAAGAACTATTTTTAGAGAAATATATATTTATAATGATTGGAGTGATTAATTATGAAAGGATCTTTTCGCAAGCGTGGTTGTAAATGTCCGGGAAAGAAATGTAACTGTGGCGCTACATGGTCATTTCGGATAGATATTGGAATAGACTCACAAACGGGAAAGAGAAAACAAAAAGAAGCTAATGGTTTTAGAACCAGAGGGGATGCGGAAGCTGCAGCTGCTAAGTTATACACCGAATTAATGCAGGGCACTTATGTTGCAGAAAAGGATGTTTTATTTAAGGATTTCGCAACAGAATGGCTAAAACTCTATGGAGCAACTGGAAAAGTGAAAGAAAGTTCGGTTCGAATCAGAAAAATGAGATTGCAAAACCTACTAAAGTATTTTTCCCACTTTAAAATAAAAGATATAAGCAAAAAAATGTATCAGGACATGTTGTTTGATCTAATGAACAAAGAGTACGCCCACGAAACCTTGGTAAGCATCCACAGCACCGGCAGGATGCTATTTAAAAAGGCAATGGAGCTAGAGATCATTAAAGCGAACCCGACTCAATACGCGGTGGTTCCAAGCGTCCAGAAAACGCTTGAAGAAATTGAAAAGGCGCAAGAGTTGCCTAAGTATTTAGAAAAAGAGCAGCTTTCTGCATTTTTGAATGTCGCACGAAAAAAAGGGAGAGATTACGCTCTTTTTATTACCCTGGCTTATACCGGTATTCGCATTGGAGAATTATGTGTTTTAAAATGGAAAGACGTGGATTTTGAGGAACGAAAAATATCCATTAATCGAACTCTTTACAACGAAAAAAATAATACGACGGAATTCAAATTGCAAACTCCAAAAACAAAAAAGTCAAAACGAGAAATCGAGGTAGATGATGCTGTTTTTGCAGAGTTGGAAAAGCATCGTGCAGCACAAGATCTTATTAAGAGTCATAAAGACACATACTATGATAAGGACTTTGTTTTTGTGCGCGCAAGCAAGAACCTGGGGTATCCTGAATCACCGAATAATATAATAAAACGAATGAGGTATTTGCTCAGTTTAGCTAATCTAAATGTGAAGCTCACTCCGCACTCATTACGTCATACGCATACATCGCTGCTTGCAGAAGCCGGTGTGGGTTTAGAATCAATCATGGATCGTCTTGGCCACAAAGACGATGCCGTCACACGATACATATATCTGCATGTAACTAAAACAATGAAAAAAGAGGCCTCACATAAGTTCTCAGAACTCATGCGAAACCTCTAATCCGAATCCCGATGTGGGCAATCCGTGGGCAATGTTGGTATTAACCAACAAAACCCCCTTGCACAGTAAGCGTTTCTGGCTCACGTGATGTAACCAAATCGATCATTTAACCTCTCTGTCCCACCTGTTACAAGTTGCCATAAACACGCGTAAATCATGGATTTTAATAATTAATCATTGTGCTATCTGACACGATTAAACATGTATAAATTCATGCTGGCGTGGGCAATTCGTGGGTTATTATCTTGCGATTTACAAGGGTCACCGTGACGATCCCTAAGTAACCAAAATTATGCTTCTGTTGCTTAGTCGATTCTATGTTTCCCAAGCCTTTACTAATTTTATTGTTTCAATCCGTCCACTTTCCCAAATTATGAATTCCTCT
>JAQBPR010000165.1 GCA_028287395.1 Bacilli bacterium | reverse complement strand
TCGGAATTAAAGAAGCTCGATGATTTGAAAAAAGCAAATGATGCAGAAAAGAAGAAGCAAGATGATGCGAACAAACAAAAGCTTGCTGAAGCTTTAAAACAGCTTGCAGCAGAAGCCGCAAGAATTGAGAAGGAGAAGGAAGCTTTAGGTTTGAATAAAGCGACACCAACACCTGCACCAGTTGTAGTCGTTCCTACACCAATTCCAGCTCCTGTAAATTCAACACCAGCTTCAACACCAACGCCTTCAGTGGATGTAGCGATATCGCCAAGCGCACCTAGCACTACATCGCCACCGTATCCATATAATGTTGTTATTAAAAACAAAAACTTCTCTGTAAGCGAGCAAGTATACGGTATTGAAGTGCATGTGGTTTATAAAACTCCGCTCCCTGGTGAATATATTTACGTTAGTGGAACCCCAACCTCAGATTACTTTAATACAAGCGGTGGAAGTGTGAACACATTTAGAAATGTTAATAATACTAATAACAACGCACAAATTATTTATGCAGCAGTAATCCCTGCAACAAATACTGTAACTGTGGATGGGCTTCTCGCGAGTTTACCGATTGCGATTAATGCCAGTACCAATAAGAGCTTTGATGTTTATGTTAAAGTTGTTAGAATGGATGGTTCATCAATTGTTGATAGTACAACAACAGTGACTATTACCCCTTAGGTCACAAAGAGTAATGAATTCTAATTGATAATTAAAGGAGAAGCTTATGAAACGAATCAAAAATGTTGTGGCCACCTCGCTTCTTACCGTTGTTCTGATTGGCGGGACAAGCGTCGCAGCTTCTAGTATTGCAAAGGATGGCCTTTATTCATCCAGTGATTCAGCACAAGTTTTAACAAGTGTGAATAATTTGGCAGGCGGGGGCGATTTTGGAGATAAAGATGATGATGTTAAGTTAGCGTTATTCCGTTCTCCGCATAGTCTTTCCGTCCTGCCAGACGGATCCATCCTTGTTGCGGATACAGAAAGTCAGTTAATTCGTAAAATCAGCGGCGGCAAAGTGACAACTATTGCAGGAGCATCAGCAACGAAAAACAAACAAGGCTTTCCAGTGGGTGGATTGCTTGATGGTAAAGCAGACCTAAGCTTTTTTAATCATCCAGGTGGAATTACTGCTGATACAGCAGGAAATATATATATCGCCGATTCTGATAACAACGCCATACGTAAGATTGATGCTGCAGGTAATGTTACCACAGTCGCTGGGAATGGTGTTCAGGGAAGCGCTGACGGAGCAGGAAAAGATGCTAGATTGAATCATCCTAGTGATGTAGCCATTACTAAAGAGGGTACACTATATGTAGCGGATACCCTGAATAACGCCATTCGTAAGATTACTGCGGATGGAACTGTGAGTACTTTAAATGCACTATCCGTTCGTACAGTTGAAATAGTGGCTGGTAAAAAGACTTCTGCTGGAGATTTTGCAGATGGAGCTTTAAGTCAAGCTAAATTCAATGAACCTTCTGGATTGGCATTAGATGCTAAAGGCAATCTGTTTGTTAGTGATGGTGGAAATCAAAGAATTCGTTATATTGATTTAACAGCGGGAACAGTTAAAACGGTTGCTGGAAGCGCGTTTTCGAAAGTGACAAATTCATTATATGAAACAGTCTCGCCTTACGCGGCTGGGGATTATGCGGATGGCGCAGCGGATCATGCTTTATTTAACCGACCGTTGGGTATTGCTGTTACAAGCGAAGGCGGTTTACTTATCGCAGACAGCTTAAACAATTCAATTCGCTATTTGTACCAAGGTAAAGTTTCGACAGTTGCAGGAGAAGTGGATCAATATTCAGGCGAATCGAATGGAATCGAAAGAGCCGCAAAATTTAATTCACCTTCCGATGTTGCAGTAGCTGCTGACGGTTCGATCTTGGTAGCAGACTCTTTCAATAATAAAATACGTTCCATTCAGCTGTACCAATTGCCAGCTGATCTTGCAACGGACAATTCAATTAAAGTAGTTTTGAATTCAAATGTTATAAAGTTGGACTCCTTTGCCGAAATTTCGCAAGGCCGTACGATGGTACCGGTACGTGCAATTGCCGAAGCTTTAGGATATAAAGTGACAGTGGATGATTCTAATCAAATTATTCAATTGAGCAACGGAACGACCACAATCGAATTGACTATTGGTAAGAATGAAGTGAAATCAATGCAAGCTGGCAATCCGGTTGCTGTGGTTAGTCCGATTGATGTAGCACCGTATATTACGAAAGATAATCAAACATTGATTCCTGTACGGTTTTTTGCAGAACAAATTGGTCTGAATGTGCAATGGAACTCAGAGCACAATACGGTCATTTTACGGAATTAGTAGACTTTTGATTCACAGTGATTTATCAAAATCGTCTTTCCTCTTTAAAAAGGGAAGACGATTTTTTTTTGGTTATAAAAAAGGCCGGTTTTTCCGATATAAAGAGGGATGGTTTGGAGGTGAGCTAGTGGAAGAGGAAGATCCGTTATATTTAAAAAATTTTATTAAGCTGCATCCAGACAACAAAATGGGCTGGTATTTGTTAGGAAAGCAATATGAGGCACTGGGGAAAGAAGGAAAGGCGAAATATTGTTTTGAACAAGCAGGCGAAGTATATGAAGCCTTTGAAAAAGCAAGCTTTGACGCAGCTATAGCACTTGAAACGAAAGCTAGCGCTGATGCTGAAGCTTTGCGGTTAGAAATACAAGCCCATTCACTTAAAGCAAACCGAATCAAACGCAGCCTGATGCTAGGCTTTAGACTCGTAACTATACTATTTGTAGTTCTTTTTTTATTTACTTATTTGCCTTCTGCTGCGATTGATCAGACTGCGGAGAATATAGCTTTGGATAACAAGAATACGGTTTACATAGCGCCGCCTGAAAAAGGACTAAACATATTTTACATATCGGGTGATAATACGAAAGATGAATTAAAAGAAGCGCTTAATAAGATGATGACAGCCAATGGAGTGACAGCCAAGCTCTCGATTATTGTGCAAGCAAAGCGGAGTGATGACGGGAAGTGGGTCATGTGGCAAAATGCAGCGAGGCCGCTTTTATCGGCACAAAGAACGGCTGAAACTGGAACATTGGAGATTCAATATCATGATAATCAATTATGTGATTGCTTAGCAACGGATGGTACCAATGCGATTCATACAGTAAATATGTGGATGACCCAGCAGGAGCAGCTGCTTATCTTAAGGTCAGCCATGGCTGTTTATGAAAAAAAATATGGTCCTTTACCAGATACAATCGAGCAGATTACGCGAAATTACCCGCAAAATCTGCTGCCAGGTTTTACGGATACGATGAAAAAGGCGTATGTATATTATAAGCAGACAGGTGCTTTTCTAAAAAGTGAACAATTTACTCCACAAAACGTTCCACCCGTTGCAACTGTTCAACCACAGCAGGTTGGGCAGGATTCGAACAGCAGCTTACCAACTGACCATGTAAAAGCATCACCAAAGCCGTCAAATAAGCCGCTGGTGAAGGAGCAAGATAAATCATCTGCTGTAGATGATTTAGTTATCGTTCCCCCTTTAATAGCGCCTTTGGAAATTGTTGTAGATCAAACAACACATCAATTAGCGCTAGTAAGTGGTCCTATTATTTTGCGGAAATATTCTGTCGGTCTAGGCGGCGATAAAACGCCGCAAGGCAGCTTCGCGATTACGGAAAAGGTGCGGAATCCGAATGGACATGATAATGGCGATTTTGGCAGTAGAGGAATGACTTTGTCAGATAGTTTGTATGCTATTCATGGGACGAACAAACCAGCGAGTATTGGAGCGGATGAATCACTTGGATGTATACGCATGGCGAAAGAGGATATCGAAGAGTTGTATGATATGACGCCTCTTGGTACCAAGGTGACTATCGGTCAAATGAATTTACCGACACAGCCTACAAAGGGAAAAACCCGATTTCGGCTTCCTCTTTTACGAGAAGAAACGAATCCGGGTCGGATTTATAAATGGTTGAATTAGCGGTTCATAGTTAAGAGTACAGCCATGACTACGACAATCACAAGTATAGTTGCGCCAATCCAGATCAGTGCTTTTATATTCACTTGTTCCTGTTTTTTCTTATGTATAGGTCTTCTTTTGAGCATCGCTGATCAACCTTTCTACTTCTATTTATTTCATATTACCATATTGTAAACGTTTTAGTACAAACTATTTCATAAAAGAAATGGAACAGGGGTGAAAATTTGTGCGTTCTGTACTTCCCTTTTAAGTTTGAAACAGATAAAATACTCAAGAGAATAATTATTCGGAAATGAGTGTTGAAGATGTTGGATTTGTTTTATAAAAAAGTGCTAAAGCCTTTATTATTTCGGCTGAGTCCCGAAAATGCCCATCATTTAACGATTCATGGATTACATCTTGCCGGTAGATTTCCTGGTGGCACAGGGCTATTACGGGCAATGTATCGAACGAAGCAATCGAAAGCATTGACTATACAAGTAGGTGGAATTGAATTTTTAAATCCGATAGGCTTGGCTGCTGGTTTAGATAAAAATGCGGTGGCGGTACCCGCTTTTTCGTCCCTTGGTTTTGGGTTTATGGAAGTAGGTACGGTTACGCCAAAAGCGCAGCCAGGCAACGAACTGCCGCGGAGTTTTCGTCTGCCTGTAGATGCGGCGCTGGTCAATCGAATGGGCTTTAATAATGTGGGTTCAGAGCAATTAGCTGCTAATTTACACAAAGCTGGTGTGTATAAAATTCCAATCGCCGTCAATATCGGCAAAAATAAGGTCACAGCAAACGAATTTGCGGAAGAAGATTACCGTAAATGTATTCGTCAACTATACCGTTATGGGGACTTTTTTGTGGTGAATATTAGTTCGCCAAACACACCGGATTTGCGCAATTTACAGCATGGAGACGAACTGCGCAAGCTGCTTGCTGCAGTAAAGGATGAGATGGAGCTGCAGCGCAAGCAGCTCGGAGGCAGTGAAAAACCTGTTTGGGTAAAAATCGCTCCGGATGTAACGGATGTGGAATTGGGCTTTATGGTCGAAACGATTGTGGAGAGCGGTGTTTTTGGCATCATTGCCACGAATACGACGCTTTCACGTCAGGGGCTGCGTCATAAGCATGCTTTGGAAGCCGGTGGACTTAGTGGAAAACCGTTAACCAAACGCTCTACGGAGGTAATCCGGCGAATTTATACGCAAACAAAAGGGAAATTACCGATTATTGGCAGCGGCGGCATTTTTACTGCAGAGGACGCTTATGATAAAATACGCGCAGGAGCAAGTTTAATTGAGGTTTATACCGCTTTAATCTATGAAGGACCCGGATTGATCAAGAGATTGAATGCGGGACTGGTGCAGCTGCTTCGCAAAGACGGGTACACGAACATTTCTCAAGCGGTGGGAGCAGATTGCCAGACGTTTGACTGTTAACGGGCAAGCAATGTGACCGTTAACTGTATAGATAGAATGGAGGATTCCGGATGGATGCACGGGACTGGAACAAGTTTTTACTACCTTACGAGCAAGCTGTAGAGGAATTGAAGGTTAAATTTAAAATTTTGCGGGCTGAATTGAAAAGCCGAGAAGAATATACGCCGATTGAGTTTGTCACAGGCAGAATTAAAAAAATATCGAGTATTTTGGAGAAAGCAAAAAAATTAAACGTCCCAATGGATCAAATCGAAACAGGCATTGAGGATATCGCGGGCATTCGCATCATGTGTCAATTCGTTGAAGACATTGAACGTATCTATGAAATCATTCAACAAAGACAGGATTTAAAAGTAATCTACTTTAAAGATTATGTTGCGAATAAAAAACCAAGCGGATACCGCAGCTTTCATATTATTATTGAATATCCAGTGCAAACTGCGCTTGGTATGAAACAAGTGCTGGCCGAAATACAAATTAGAACGCTGGCGATGAATTTTTGGGCTACGATCGAGCATTCATTAAATTATAAATATAGGGAAAGTCTGCCTGAGGATGTGACAGCACGTTTAAGTAAAGCGGCAGAGGCTGCTTATTTATTAGACGAAGAAATGTCGAGTATCCGCAGTGAGATTGTAGAGTCCCAAAGGTTGTTTGAGGATAAATCGAATATGGTGTCTAAAGTGCTTAATGACATCCAAGAGCTTTATTTTTATCATCGAGTTAAGGAAGCTGTACAATTTCAATTGCGGTTTAATGAGCTTTGGGAGAATGAAGCGACCTGGAATTTAGAAGAACTCTCCAAGGATATTTCCACTGCTTTAGCTCGCGCGAAAAATGATAATATGAAGCGTTAAGCATTCTTGTGGAAGGAAGCGGCACAAATGAAGGTTTATGACCCATTATATGTTCAATTTATTTATTATTTTAATATAGAACGCGATTATTTTGAGTGTCATGAGGTGATGGAGGAGCTTTGGCTGGAGGAAGGGCGAGCTCCCCTTTATCAAGGACTTTTACAAATTGCGGTCGGGCTGTACCATCATTGGAACGGGAATGTAGGCGGATCGATAAAGCTATTTTCCCAAGGTATTGATAAATTGCAGCATTTTCCAGAACACACTTTAGGGATTGATTTAGCGCGAATAGTGACGGAAAGTAGAGAATACGTCGAGAAGCTATTGCGAATAGAGCAGGAGCCATTCGAATTTTATGATTTGAATTTGATCCTGCTAGATCCTCGGCTTGAGGAGTTATTGGCTGCTTTGATGATCGAGAAAACCGAGCGGATGGACTAAATGGCAGGATGGTTTGATTAAAAATGAATATCCCGGAGGATGGAGGTGGATTTCATGAAACAAACCCAGCGTTTGGATAAAGTATTAGCTCATTCCGGTTTTGGCACACGCAGTGAAATTAAGCTGTTGGTGAAGCAGGGTATTGTCATAGTGAATGGTAAAATGGTTAAAGATAGCGGTCTTCAAGTAAATCCAGAAACAGATCATATTGAAGTGGGCGATAAAAAGGTAAATTTTCAGACGCATGTTTATTTGATGTTAAATAAGCCTCAAGGTGTCATTTCAGCGACAGAGGATTCGCGAGAGCGGACGGTTATTGATTTGTTGGATGCTTCTTATGGCCATTTGGCTTTATTTCCTGTGGGTCGATTGGATAAAGATACGGAAGGACTCTTATTGTTGACGAATGACGGCAAGCTAGCGCACAGCTTGCTCTCTCCGAATAAGCATGTAGCCAAGACTTATTATGCCGAGGTGGCGGGAAAAGTAGATTACAACGATCAACAGACGTTTTCACGGGGTGTTGAGCTTGATGACGGCTATGTAACTATGCCGGCTCAGCTTATTATTCTCAAAGAGGGAGATCCTTCGCTCTTAAAGGAATCCAAAATCGAGTTGACTATTATGGAAGGGAAATTCCATCAAGTGAAAAGAATGTTTGAAGCTGTAGGTAAAAAGGTGACTTATCTGAAGCGGATTTCAATGGGGAGTCTCAGGCTGGATGAGTATTTGGCGCTTGGCGACTATCGAACATTAACCGATGAAGAATTGCAGCAGTTGAGGGGAGACAAGCAGCTTGAAGTATAAAATCATTGCATTAGACATTGACGGTACGCTGTTAAACGATGAATTTCAAATTTCATGAAGCATTGTTTTAATTAAAGGCGATAAATTTGCAGTCAATTGGACAGCCTAAAAAGGAATGTAAACCATTTTTTTTGGAGGCGATTTCGATGGCTAACGTGCTTTTACGACCGGATTTAAAAACGCAAGGTGGAGAAGTAAATGATATTTTATTAAATGGCCGTTATGTGGGCTCCTTATCGCTTGTTTATCGTGAAAATCAACGCATTGCCGGGGCAGTCCAACTGGATAAGTCCTCTTTACCTAACAGTGAAAAAGAACCGATTCTTGCCTTTGTAGATCAATATATCCAATCGTTATCTATAGCTTTTAATGCAGAGGAGTATAACGTCACGGTAACGTATAGCGACTATGAACAATTTATTGAAGCGGATGAGTTTGATGACGAAGCGTATTTTGAGGATATAGATCGCGATGACTTAGAGACGTTGGAAATGGAACAGGGGCCTTATGAGCTGGTCATTGTTGGCGAAGGGCGCAATAAAGTCGAATATCATGTTTATGACGAGGATCATGAATGGGTTGCGGAAGCCTTCATGAAAATTCATGGAACGGATGTATTTGGCGAAATTCATTGGATATTTGATCCAACGGATGATGACATAGAAGAAGTGACTGAGCTTTTGGTAGCTGACTTTGATGAGGATCAAATCGATACCTTTGTCATTAACCATCAATTTGAACATGAAATTATTGAAACAATTGATTTAACTCATGTAGATTTATTAGAGGGTCAGCAGGAGGATTCAGCAACCAATGGACCTAATATGCAGTCGGAACAAACCAATGCAGATGATTACACGGTTGTTCTGGCCAGAGATGATGAAGATATGTTAACTTATGAAATTTATCAGCAGTCGCAAGGAGGTTTAGCTGTGGGGACGGCAACGATTGATATAAGCAAACGGCAGCTGACAGGTTTTATCGATTTTCGTGATCCTGCGAGCACAGAGGACTTGGATGTCATCGTTGCTTTGTTACTGCAGGAACTGGATAAAGAGAAGGAATACGCCGGGATTAATTTAACGATGCTCTATCAAAATAAACCGATTGACGAGCTGAGCATTGAATGTGAACAAATTCATTAAACATGCTGGCATAAAAATATATTCCCTCTTTCGCCAAAAAGCGTCATAATAGAGCGAAAGGGGGAGAGTATGATGAACGTGACGCAAAAAGAGCTCAGTCATCTTATTTTTTTAGCCGATGTGGTGATGAATGGTAAGAAAAAGACGATGATGGAAGAGACGATGCAATGCTTGCTCTATATTGTGAAATCAATCCGGGAAATCGAATTGCCGGACAATGTAGTTGAGCATATGAGTTTGCTTGTTGAGAAAATCGAAGAACAATTGCGTTCCGAAAATGATCGTCTGCAAGAAATCAAACACAATTTAACTCAACCTAACCAACGTAAGCCTTTAGGGAAATGATTTTTAATTTGTCCTTCACTTTGCTTTCCCCAGCCTAATGCATACCCTTCAACGGTAACCAATAGCCACCCCGCATGATGATAATCCCCTGCAAGCGTTTCGCCGTGTAGATAAGCATGAATCTCCTTTGAATCTGCTGCAAAGGAGAGGGGATGAACTGTGATTCCGGTTGGTAACGCTAAAGCCAAAGCGTGCGCGGGTTCGATCCGGTTTTTTTTGATTGTGCCGAGATGAAGTCCGGGGCGCAATACTTTTAATCCTTGTAAATATCCAGAGTGAAACAGCCCATTTGTTGTATGAGGCAGCCAGTAAAGTTGTTCGCCAAATAACAAAGGCTCACCGTCATTTAAACTAAATCCCGGTGCAACCTGATTTGCAAAGGATTCATATAAGCTCCACGCCTCGCTCACAAGCTTTGGGAGGTTTTTTCTTTTTTCCGGAAGTGAAAATCTGGAATCAACAGTGGAATCAGGTTCATTTAAATCGTTTTTTTTGCGTAAAATCGCGGCAAAATGTCCTTCACCGCGTTGCAAATGCGGCCAAATCCGTTCCGTTCGCTGCAGCTCCATTTCTGGATATTGCGAAAGAACACTTTCAATGAGCTGTTCATTTTCTTCAAGTGAGAATGTACATGTTGAATAGGCTAAGAGCCCGCCCGGCTTCAACATGAGCAGCGCTTGGCGCATGATATCCATTTGTCGGGTGGCACACATCGTTACATGATCCGGGGACCATTCTGAAATAGCATCCTTATCTTTGCGGAACATGCCTTCCCCTGAGCAGGGAGCATCCAGCATGATTTTATCGAAAAATAAGGGGAACCTCAGCGCCAGCTGCTCCGGAGTGCAGTTCGTAACAACCGTATTGGCAATACCCATGCGTTCGATATTTTCCGCTACTATTTTTGCCCTGGCAGGATGGATTTCATTGGCTATTAGCAGACCCTTTCCTTGCATATTTCCTGCGATTTGTGTAGATTTCCCGCCAGGAGCAGCTGCTAGATCGAGAATAACCTCCCCTGGCTGCGGACTTAAGAGCTCGACGACAGACATTGCAGATGGCTCTTGAATGTAATAAAGACCCGCAGTGTGAAAGGGATGTTTGCCTGGACGAGCTGCAGATTCATCATAATAATATCCTGTTGGACACCAAGGAACGGGCTCCAATTTAAAGGTATTGGCAAGGATGTTTATAAGGGGTTCATTCGCTGTTAATTTTAACGGATTAAAGCGCAAGCCTTGTGTTCTGGGTTGGTTATAACTATGGAGAAAAGCGTCTGCTTCCTGGTCCAGCATGGTACGCATTCGTTCTATATAGGGTATAGGCAAATTTGGCGTTTCAAGTGTAAAAGACACGCAGGTAAGTCTCCCTTCAGAATTTTTTGTAATGAAATTGTAATCGTTATTGTATCATATTGTGATAAGCTTTATGACCATGGTATAATAGAAAAGTTTTAAGTGGCTTTGGGAGGAAATAAGATGGGATTTAATTTACCAAAAAAAGTACAAATACTCGGTGAGGATATTCAATCCGATCAGTTAAAATATCATCAGAAGCGAGTGCTAGTTTCAAAGGAGTTCACCTTCGACAGCGCGCATCATCTCCACTGCTATGAAGGCAAGTGCCAAAATATGCATGGACACACCTATAAGCTGCAGGTCATCATGTCCGGTACAACGGATCATCGCGGGATTACGATAGATTTTACGGACATTAAGCGGATTACGAAGCAGCATGTTATCGAACGATTGGACCATCAATATTTAAACGAAATATTGCCTTTAATGAATACAACAGCGGAAAATATGGTTGTTTGGATTTATGAGCAATTACAGGCTGCGCTTCTGGAGGAAGGTTTATTTCCAACAGTTGCATTGGAGGAAATTCGTCTGTGGGAAACGCCGACCAGCTATGCTGCGGTTACGCGGACGTTGATGGAGGAGCAATGCTAGAGATGAAACGTGGCGACATTAAAATTCCCATGGTAGAAATTTTCGAGACGATAGAAGGCGAGGGAACCCGGGCGGGTTTTCCGACGATCTTCGTCCGTCTTTTTGGCTGTAATTTACGCTGCTCTTGGTGTGATACCAAATATAGTTATCCGCCTGAGCAAGCAGGACAAATGATGACTATCGATGAAATAGTGCAGGAAGTGAGAAAATATAAGTCTCGCTATATATGTTTGACAGGCGGGGAGCCGCTATTGTACGGGGCGCATTCATTTGCTTTGATCGAAGCTTTACTTGAAATCGAATCCTTGCTGGATCTGCATATTGAAACGAATGGCGCGATTGATTTAACTTATTTTCTTGAACGAATTTCTTCTTCAAAGGTTCGGTATATTATGGATTTCAAGCTGCCGGATTCAGGTGAAATGGAACAAATGATTTATAGTAACTTTACGGTTTTAAGAGCGCAGGACGAAGTGAAATTTGTCATCGCGAGCGATGCGGATTTCATGACGGCACTCCAAATATTAGAAGCCAATCAAACCGCGGCTTTGCCGCTATTTAGTCCTGTATGGGAAACTATGCGGCCAGCCAAGCTTGTAGAGCTCATGTTGGAGCATGGACTCTCTCATGTGAAGCTGAACATGCAGCTGCATAAAATTATTTGGGACCCTGCAACACGAGGCGTATAAATTTTTACAACACTCGGATAGAAAAGGTGAATCGAATGAGTCAAAAAATAAAAAAAGCAGTGATTATTCTTAGCGGCGGCTTAGATAGTACAACCTGTATGGGATTGGCACAAGAGCAAGGCTACGAGCTTTATCCCATTACATTCGATTATGGACAAAGACATCGTATAGAAATCGAAAATGCTCGTAAAGTTGCTGCCTATTATGGTGTTGAACAACGTCTTAAAGTCATCTCGTTGGGCTTTCTCCGTGATTTTGGCGGGAGCGCATTAACGGATGACACGATTGAAGTGCCGCATGGAGAGATCGAGGAAACCTCAGAAATTCCAGTTACTTATGTGCCTGGACGGAACTTGCTGTTCTTATCGATTGCGACCTCCTATGCGGAGGTGACTGTAGCGGAAGCCATCTATATTGGCGTGAATGCGCTGGATTATAGTGGTTATCCCGATTGCCGGCCTGAGTTTATTCATAAAGTCGAGGAAGTCGTCGCATTGGCAACGAAAATAGGTGTAGAGGGAAATAAGCTGCAGATTGCCACACCGCTGATTCAATGGACCAAAGCGGATATTATTCGCGAAGGGCTGAGGCTAAAAGTACCGTATCACCTGACAACCTCATGTTACAATGGTCAAATCGAGGCATGCGGCGAATGCGACAGCTGCCGTCTTCGGTTAAAAGGATTTGCCGATGCAGGATTGAAGGATCCGATTGCTTATGTCTCTCACTCGTAAGCTAACAAAAACCTTTGTGTTGGATCGAACGGGTCATGCGATTGATGTGTTAACAGACGATAAAGGAGCCTATAACAGATGAGTGCAGAGGATCATATCCCAGAAGCGATGATTTTTGATTTGGACGGGACGCTTTTTCAAACCGAAACATTATTATTACCTGCTTACCATCGGCTGTTTAAGCAGCTTCGCGATGAAGGATTATACGATGGAGATACTCCGGACACAAGTCTTATTCTAAGCAGTTTAGGTATGCTCCTAGCTGATATTTGGGCGCGCGTAATCCCGAATGCATCGGCTCAAGTTCAAGAACGCGCAAATGAACTTCTGCTTCAATATCAACTGGATGAGCTTCGTCAGGGTGTTGGAGCATTGTACCCTGATGTTAAATCTACATTGACATCATTAAAGGCGCGAGGCATTCGACTTTTTGTAGCCAGCAATGGTTTAGAGGCCTATGTAAAGAATGTGATCAATGCTAAAGGACTGGATACATTGTTTGAAGGACTTTATAGTGCGGGTGAATTTGCAACGAAATCTAAGGTCACCCTTGTACGTATGCTGTTAGATGAATACGATATCCAATCGGCATGGATGGTAGGGGATCGTTCTTCTGATGTTGAGGCGGGTAAAGAGAATCATTTAAATGTCATCGGCTGTAAATACGCTGCTTTCGGCGATGAGAGTGAATTGAACGGAGCAGATCGGATCATTACAGCATTCTCGGACCTCCTTTCATTAATTAACTATGAAATAGAGTGATCTGAAAGGGATTAGAGTCGTAAAGTTTGTGGACGAGAATATTTGACGACTTTATTTTTACCCGTTGATTTCGCTTTATACATCGCTTCATCCGCTTGTTTGATCAGTGTTTCAGCGGTTATCCCGGAGCGGAATTGGCTATGCCCAATACTAACGGTAACGCCAGCTTCTTTTTCTATCCTATTCCGCACCAATTCAGCCAGATCACTTGTCGAAATTTCGGGTTCCGTAACGAGAATCACCAGTTCTTCTCCGCCGAATCTGCCGCATATTCCCACCTCTTCCGAGGCTTCCTTCATGATTTGAGCTACATGACGCAGTGCTTCATCACCTTGCTGATGTCCGTTTGTATCGTTCAGTTTTTTGAAATTGTCGATATCGGCAAAAATGATCGAAACGGAAATCCCATTTTTTACGTACTGATTAACGCGATTGACAAAATAACGTCGATTGTACAGACCGGTTAATCCATCGGTGATCGAATTGGTATAGCTCGCTTGCAGCAGTTCGACCACACGTTCGAACAAAATAACAAAGAGAATCGTGTAGTAAATAACGGGTAAAAAGTTAGTGATACCGGATAAAAAAGGCTGCGCTGCTTCGTAAATGTAGACATTGATTAAGTTGGCAACCTCAACGAAAAAATAAATGGCCAGGCCGAGCTGATATTTTTGGCTTTGCCCGATTCTTGGCGCAATGCTAAAATAACAAACAAACAGCAGCAAAAATAAATATAAATCGAGACCAATATTTTGTGAAAATTCCATTTGTGAGTTTGTACCTTTAAAGGAAGCGTTGCTAGAGAAATGAAGCAAAGATACTAAAAAAGCGACTAAGATGCTGCTGTAGAAAACAAAATATTGTTTTTTACGCGAAGGATTGTACAATTGATAGATCCCCATATTGATGAGAATAAATGAAAAAACTTTTAAAAATTGCACAAAATAAGCGGCTAGATCATGATTCAACGTAGAAAATGCTTCAACTAAAATAAACAGGACATACTGCACAACAACGATAAATAACGATATGGTTAAGGAAAAGTAGGCCTTTTTACGACGATTGAGGAATAAGCTAAACGACATAAATAACATAAGAATTAGAATAATGATGATTAACGAAGAAGAATAAATATGGCCGGTTCTGCCAACAAACAATTGGGACGGATTCATTATTTACCTCCATTTTTTCTACTTTATCTATTATAGCAAATTGTGAAATTAGAAGGTACAATAGAAGGTGAAACTACGTAATGATCGGAGAGACCGCATGAATATTTTGCAAGCGTTATTTTTCCCGCCAGAGCAGCCGGGTGGGGTTTCCTCGATGATACCCTACATACAAGAACGATATCTGAAGAAGGGATGGGAAATGGAATTGTTCTCATTGCCAAAACGGATACGAAATAAAGGAACTGAAGCCTTCGAATTCTCCACTTTTGATTGGCGCCCATTTGCCGGTAATCCAGTGGTTGATAAATACATTCAAACGTATAAGGACTATGTATGGTGGACGAAGCTGCGCATTCTCAAGGATTATGACCTCATTCACGCACATCATCCGATTGCCGCATTAGTCATGAAACAGCTTTTTCCCGATATTCCTGTTATCGTCACGATTCATTCCAGTTATGAGCGGGAGCTTATTTTGAATGGTAAAATTGTTGAAAATGGGCTGGAGCATCAATTTCTAACGTCACTCTACCGCGAAATGGAAGAAAAGGTAAATCGGATTGTAACCGTTTCTGTTTCTTTTAAAACGTATTTGTCAGACTATGTTCAGGACTTTGATCAGATTGTGGTCATTCCGAATGGTTTCGACGAGAAAAGATTCCGGCCTTTCCCTCATGAGAACGCAACAACTCAGTTTATTACAGTATGCCGTTTAGTGCCTGCTAAGGGCTTGGATATCTTATTTCAAGCTTGCTCCTTGTTGAAGCAAAATGGACATTCCTTTGTATTGCATTTGATTGGAGACGGTCCCATGCGTCCGGAATTGGAAAAAATGGCGGTTGATCTGAACATATATGAGGAAACGATATTTTACGGTTATATGCTTCATCCAGAGGAATTTATGCCGTTTTTTGATGTGTTTGTACTGCCTTCCCAGGCGGAGGCATTTGGTTCTGTGTTTGCTGAAGCTGCGCTCTGTCTGCTGGCTTTGGTAGGCACGAATGTAGGTGGGATTGCCGAACAAATTGAGGATGGCAGAAATGGGCTGCTGGTTCCAGTAGGCAATGCTTCGGCATTATCTCATGCCTTGGAGAAATTAATTATCGATCCTTCTTTCCGTTATAATCTGGCAAGAGCAGCTTGGGAAAAAGCCAAGAAAACATATTCGATGAACCGTGTCATCTCGCAGATGACAAAGGTTTACGAACGGTATCGTAAGTGAGGTGAGGGAATGAAAGCCTTTCGTTTTTTACATGCGGCAGATTTGCATTTAGACAGCCCTTTTGCGGGTATGGCTTCACTGCCTTTGGGTATTCGTACTATTTTACGTCAGTCGACTTTTATAGCTTTGGCCAATTTGGTCTCATTGGCGATTCGATCAGAGGTTGATTTTGTGCTGATTAGTGGGGATGTCTATGATTTGACAGACCGCTCGCTGCGTGCCCAAATTCGTTTTCAGAAAGCACTGCAAACCCTAACTGCAAGCGGTATTGCCGTTTATATTGTGCATGGGAACCATGATCCCGAAGATGGACGCGCCGCCAAGCTGCATTGGCCGGAGCGCGTTCATTTTTTTTCTGCTGCGGAAGTGGAATGTATGCCGATTATCGTCCAAGATAAAGGGATTGTAGCACAAGTGTATGGGATGTCTTATGCAACCTCGGCGATAACGGAAAATTTGGCTTTAAGGCTTGCGGAAAAATTAGAGGATCAAAAAAAACTGCAGAGTCACGTGTTTTGGGAAAATGGACAAGCGGGCTCGACGGAAAGCGGAAATAGAACCGTTAGCGCGGAAGAAATTTATCGGATTGGGCTCCTGCATGCGAATGTGGATGGAGATCAAGCCCATGCCAATTATGCGCCTTGCTCGAAGCGTGATTTATTGCAGAGCGGAATGGATTATTGGGCGTTGGGGCATGTACATACACGAGCAGTGCTTCATACGGAGCCTGCTATCGTTTACCCAGGAAATATACAAGGCCGCAGCGTGCGTGAGACGGGCGCAAAGGGCTGTTATGCTGTAGAAGTGACGGAGTATGGGGAAACCAAGCTGATTTTCCATCCGCTTGATGCGGTACGTTGGCAGCAAAGAACGGTTTCGATCCAAGGGATTCAATCCGAACAGGAATTAAAGGAACTTTTGGAACGCGAGCTGGAATTAACGAGGGAAGCTGCAGAAGACAGAGCAGCGGTGGTTCGCATAACATTAACAGGCCGGAGTATCATGCATTCCGTACTGCAAAAAGGGACCTATTTAGCCGAATTGTTGGCAGAGCTGCGTGAGGAGGAAGCGAAGCGGGTCGGTACAGCTGCTTCTTGGGACGCTTCACTTGAAGCTGGCGGTCACTCGGCTTGGGATACTGTCACAGGGCAAAGCTTGCTTTTGGAAGCGGAGCAAGCCGATTTTGTTTGGATTGAATCCGTGCAGGTCCAATCTGGTTCGGAGGTTGATCAAACGGCGTTATTGGAGCAAAAAAGCTTTCTAGGCGATTTAATGCGCATTTCGGAGTCGCTTCTCGCGGATGAGGAAGCCTTTCGGCTGTTTTGCGCGGAAACGTTAGATCCGATGTTTGCGCAAGGAAAAGCAGTCAAGTATTTGTCTACGCTCTCAATCGAAGATCGACAGGAATGGTTAAAAGCGGCGCAAGAGCTGGCAATCGACTTTTTGGCTGCGGATGCGGGGTGGGATGAATGAAAATCACAGCGATTCATATAGATGGGTTTGGACAGCTGCGCGATAAGACGCTGCAGCTGGATCAGCCGTTGACGGTGCTGTACGGACGCAATGAGGCGGGTAAAAGCACGCTGATGGGCTTCATCCGCGCCGTGCTTTTTGGCTTTCCGCCGCACGGCAGCGATAGATTTGAGCCGCTGCACGGCGCGGCTCAAGGGGGTTACCTCACCCTCGTCAGCGAGCAGGGTGAGGTGCTGCGGGTCGAGCGCCGCGAGGGCGCTGCCTCGAGCCGCGCACGCTCCCCCGGCGGGGGGAGCGTGCGCGTTACGCTCGCGGACGGCACGCAAGGCGGCGCCGAGCTGCTGCAGCCGCTGCTGGGCGGCATTACAGGCGAGCTGTTCCGCAGCCTGTTCGCCTTTAGCCTCAGCGAGCTGCAGGAGGTTCGCACGCTGCAGAGCGACGCGCTGAGCGGCTATTTGTACAGCGCGGGCTTAGGCGCGCGTGGGGGAACAATTGTTGCGGCGGAGCGCAAGCTGGCGCAAGAAATGGAGCAGCTGTTTCGACCGCGAGGCAAAAACCAAGCGATCAATCAAACGCTGCAAAAGCTGGAGGAGCAAGAGGTTGATATTCGCCGAAGTAAAGAACAGGCGGGTCGTTATAATGATCGTGTAGCAGATTTGGCGGCGTTGGACGGACAAATCGCTGCGAATGATTTGCGACTTCGTGAGCAGCGAAATGAATTGGCTTGGCGTGAAGCGGCAGAGCAGGCAAGAAATCATTGGCTGCGGAAAAATGAAATTCATCATGCGCTTGCTATGCTTCCTGAATTTACAGCTTTCCCAGAGGACGCACTCCTGCGTTTTACAAATATGGACAAAGATAAAGAACAATATAGAGTTGAAATCGATAAGCTGCAGCAAGTGATTCACCGACTGCAAACAGAATTAAACCAAATCACAGCGGACCCAACGGTTTTGCAGCATCAGCTTGAGTTAAATCAATTGGTTGAGCATTTAGGCGCCTATCGCAGCGATCAGTTCACAGAAAGTGAATTGCGGGTGGAACTAGAACAGCAGCAGCTGCAAATAGACAAGCTATTGCGTCAAATTGCAGCACATTGGAGTGAAAGCACATTAGCCCAATATGCGGTAACGGTATCTCATCGGGAGCAAGTGCGGCAATTTCACGAGCAGCGGGATAAGCTGGAGCGGGAAAAAGAACGGGTTTCCATTGAAATAGAGCGACTCAGCTTACAGGTGAATGAGGCCAAGGGACAGCAAGCTAAGCTCGAAATAAATCTAAAGCTGCAAAACGATCATCTGAATCGGGTACCATCGGAAGCGGCACGCAGAGAGCTGGAAGCTTTGCCCACTGCGTTACCGCAGCTGCGTAAGCAGCTTCAGCAGCTGCAGAAGCTGAAGCTGGAATTACAGCATGTGCAGCAGCGTGAGCAGGATTATATACTTCAATCCGGGGATAGTTTAATGCATACCCAACCATCTCTATTCAAACAGCTATGGTGGCTTCTTTTAGCGCTTAGTATAGCTATACCTGCGCTTTTTTACCGATATGATCTGCAAATACCGGCGATAATTAGCTTTATTGCTTTATTAGGTGTAACGTTTTTTGCTTTCACACGAAAGAATAAAGCTTCGAAAAATTCACCCAAACGATCGCGTCGTTCAGAAGAATATAATCATCCAACAACTATGTTGCAATCGGAAAAAGCAGGGATTGAGCAGCAAATAGCTCCATTAGAAAGAAGCTTCCAAGAACGTGTGCAGCAGTGGGTTGGTTTCGCACAAGCAGCTTCAACAAGTGATAGATTCAATGATGTGAGGGGAGCAGTTTCTAATTCATTCAGGGTCAATCATACGGGGATATCGGATGAGCAGGCAGAGGAATGGATTGAACAGCTGCAGCAAGCGGCAGAGGCTTGGCGAATTGAACTAAGGGAGCTGCAAATAACCGAGCAACGAGCTCGGGAGGCTGCGGATGCTTATGAGCTGTTATTTCAGCATAAAGAACTTGAATTTACCAAGCTGCATAGCTTAGAGACCAAGCTGACCCAATTAACGGAAGAGTGGCGAGCATGGCTGAAGCAGCAGCAGCTATCCGCTGAACTTGCGCCGACAGCCGTATTCGAAATTTTCCAATTAGTCGAACAAGGGCAGCAACTGCTTGGGCTTAAGCATAAAAACGAAGCTAAACGGCAAAACCTGCTGTACAAAAAAGCGGACTTCGAACGGCAAGCGCGAAGTTTACTGGGCGATTCAGACACTTCCGATCTCACGTTATCCTTGAAAAGATGGAAGGAAGCAGCCGAGAAAGCGCTTGTTGAACTCGAACAAAAGCAGCGCTTGGAGCAGCAGCTTCAACAAACGGATACAGAGCTGTTGCTTGCAGCTGAAGCATATGAACGAAATGAGCAGCGAATGATTGCTTTGTGGGGTGAAGCTAAGGCGGAAGATGAACCGCAATTTCGGCTTCATGTCAGACAACATAATGAACGACTCGAATGCAATGAGGAATTACAGCAAATTGAATCGGCATTGGATGTATTTATCGGTTTGACGAGAAAGATAGAATTGGATGGTTTATTGAGGGATAAAACGCCGCAGGAGCTGCGTCAAGAGATTGTAGAACATACAGATAGATTAAGCGGGATTGAGCAGCATTTGGATCAAATGAAAGAGCTTCGCGGCAAGCAGCGCAATGAACTGGAGAAATTGGAACTTGGAGCAGAGCATTCGGAGCGATTGCAGCAATGGCAGGAACAGACGGCCATTTTGCATGAACAAGCAGGACAATGGGCAACTCGTTCCTTTTGCTCGGCCTTGTTTAAAAAAGCGCGTGAGCTTTACGAACGAGAGCGTCAACCGGGTGTTTTATTAGCAGCTTCAGACTATTTTCAGCAAATCACGAATGGCGAATATACGCGAGTCCTTGTTCCTTTTGGCGAGAAAAGAATCGTTGCGCAAAACGCGAACGGACAGACGATTGATTCCAGTCTATTAAGTCGTGGAACTGCGGAGCAGTTGTACCTTTCTATGCGTTTTGCGTTAGCCGATGAATATGCACGAAAAGCCTCGCTTCCGTTAATTATGGATGATATTCTCGTCAATTTTGATCGGGATCGTTTGAATAATACGATTGCTGTGCTTGGAAAAGTGGCTCAAAAGCATCAAATTATGCTCTTTACTTGTCATTCCCATGTTATAGAGGCTTTTGCCGCCATCCTGCCGCAGCACCAGCGGATCAATTTATGAATAACTGGATTGCTTTTTAAATCGACGATGTCATACTATGATATAAAGATCGAGCATGAGGAGGTTATTAAATGTCGACACCGCGCAAATCGCAAGGGGAACGCGAAATCACCTATCAAGTAGGCTGGAAAAAGGGGAAAATCCAGTATTCGAATCGAACACCAACAGAGCCTTCATCTCGTCAAGAGAAGCTTTTGCACCATTATTTTTGGCGTCCCGTCACCTTTATTCCGGCTTCATTTGATTTTTTATTACTCTGTTTTTTAGCTTTTTTAGGGTTTGCTGCTATTTTGGCGTTAGTGTTTCTATTGAATCGTCATTAAGAATAAGAGAAAAGAGGTCGGAGCATGTACTTTGTTTTAGCGATGTTTGCGGCAATTCTTGGACTTGCTGTTACGGCGGCAGCAGTGTTTACAATCTGGTCCATTCTCCAACAGCGGAAAGAATCAAACGAAGGAAAATCATCGATCCACGCATCCTTTTCGCAGCAGGCCAGTCAATATTTTCTGAAATGGACCGTATTTGATTATTCCATACTAATCTTGTTTGCAGCAGGTATGCTGTTTTTATTCGTCGATGTTATTGGTGTCATGCGTGAACGACAAAGCTATCCTTTTTTTCACTACGGTTATCTATTGTCAGGGTTTCTTTTTTCGTTATTAGGTATGTTGTTTATTGTGGCTCGTTTAGTTATTGTATTAAGGCTGGTTCGAGTTCATAATGAGCTTCCTGCGGTAAATGATCATCACAAACCAAATGAGGCTAACGCTGCCGAATAAAGGATACAAGGTGGATAGCAGCATGCTGAAGCCGATTTGACTAATCACATAGCTGATGATCAATAAAATCAAGAGCAAGGTACGTGGATGAAGCGTTGTCTTTTGTTGCAATTGCAGCGTGAGTCCATATAGGCCCGCTATATAGGTGGTGAAGATTTCACCGAATATAACGAAGATATAGATGAGCTGGATGCTTTTACCCAAATGTTGAATAATATGACCCATTGGAATTTCGAATTGTTGAATTCCAGGCATTTGTGCAGAAAGGGCAAAATGTGCCGCCAGCAGCATCAGCCCGATCCCGATTCCGCCAAAAACGCCTCCCCAAATCAGGATGGAGCGATCTTCAATCGTATTGCCAAGTGGAACAAGCACAGCTTGCGCTCCTGCCAAATTAAAAGCGGCATAAACGATCGGCGAGAACCAAATTCGTGCCAGAGGCAAGTCGCTGGAAAGCTTCAGCCAGCTTTCATGATTCGGCATTTGCCAGGTGTGGAAAACTACAATAGCTGTAAAAATCAGCATCAACGGGACGACTAAAGAGTTGACCCTCATGATCGCTTGAATTCCATTGGATAGAACGAGATAGGACAAGATTAGGGTGAGCAACAGCCCGGATTGATAAGAAAAATTCAACTGCTCAGCGAATAAAGAACCCGCGCCTGCTAACATCACAGCAGATGTGCCCAATAAGATGATCATCATAAAAAAACTTATCCATCGACCGATGAGATCTCCGAATAACTGTGTATTTAAAACCTCATAAGATTGCGCGCCTATGCTTTTGGCTAATAACATTACTTTAATACCCAACCAGATAAAAAAAATTGTGGCTACTATAATGGTTAAAGCCGCAACGCGACCATACTGTGTAAAAAATTGCAGGATTTCCTGACCAGAAGCAAAGCCAGCTCCGACAATAGTGCCGATATACGTAAAGGCGACTTGCATCACTTGATTCCATTTTCGCATGCTGGATTCCACACCTCTCGGACCTTACTTTGTACAAGGTATGTCCATAGATGCTTTCACATGACTGCAAGTTGTTAATGAACAAATCTTCGGTTGGAGTGTGATAGCGTGCAGGAAACATTGCAACATTTTATTCTCCATTACGGCTATTCCGCCTTATTTATTTTATTAGCTGCCGGCATTGTAGGGCTTCCCGTACCCGATGAAATCTTGATGACCTTTGTCGGTTATTTAACCTCGATAGCTTTATTCAATTTTTGGCTCGCCTTGTTTATCAGCTTTGCCGGAGCCATGTCAGGGATGATCGTGAGTTATACACTCGGCAAAAAAGTCGGTAAGCCCGTTTTATTTCGCTATGGTAAATGGGTCAAGCTAACTCCTGCCCGTTTAAATCGGGCGGAAATATGGTTTCAGAAATATGGTCTGTGGACGGTGTGCTTTGGTTATTTTGTCCCAGGTGTAAGACACTTCACTTGCTATTGGGCTGGGGTAAGCGGGGTGAAATTTTGGCGGTACTTGCTTTTTGCTGGAAGCGGAGCATTGATTTGGTGCGCAACCTTTATCACATTGGGACATTTTTTGGGAAACAGCATGGAACACGTCATTCATCTGATGCATAAATATTTAGGCTATGGCTTTACAGCTATTATCATTACAGCATTCTTAATCACTTGTATTGTTTTAATCTACAAACAGTTAAAGCAAAAAGCGCGAAATTAGGCTCTGGCTGCCCAATTCGCGCTTTTTTTGATCCATGATTATTCGCTTTTGCCGAATAATTTAATAGATTGGATTGTTTTTGTTTTGGGATCGATGTCAAGCTTAAGAATAGCCTCTTTTGCATTATAAGTTAAAACATAATTCGTGTTCAAATCTGGTTTGCCCAACGCCTTTACTGCTTCATCAACCGTTTGCCCTAAACGGAGTCCGTTTAGCAGAGGATTTACTTTGGCACTGCTCACATCAATAAACTTCACTTGATTTGCACCGTCAAACCCAACGCTAAAGCCTTCATATTGATATACCGTAATCGGTTCTGCTGGATCATCCATGACAAAAGAATCGGATGGCGTGCCATATTTAATATTTACGTTATTTTCTGTTTCTTTTAAAGTTAGACCCATTACTGAGGGCTGCTTTGTATTAAAAGCTACAATTTCTTTAGGATCGGCATCATTACCTGCAACCGTAGCTACATTCCCTGTCTTTTCACTTGTAGTATAGCTATTTTCCTTTGGATGAACTGTTTCTAATTCAAGCGTAGGAGATAGGGTCGCTGTCACTAAAGCGTTTATTTTAGATGGGGAGATGGCAGGAGTATTCTTGGCCTGATTCGGAATTGAGGCACAACCTGTCATAAGGATTATGCATAAAATTGAAATACATCCATATACGAGCCATCTTTTCATTTTCATCGATTATCTTCCCTTTATTCATTGTCTTTATATATTAGACCACAAAAAGTGGCGGAAAGTTGCACAGATCTTGAAAAATTTGTGAATTTTCCATTCCTATATGTAATATAAAGCTATAAAATAGTTTATACTTGATAATGTCTTCTTCCTTGTGATAAATTTACAGCAGATAAACTTGGTTTAGTTTGGAGGATAAGAAGATGGAATTATTGAAGCAACGCATATTAGCGGAAGGTATTATTATGACCAATGAAGTGTTGAAACTCGATGCCATCCTAAATCATCAAGTGGACCCGCAATTGATTATGCAAATAGGGAAGCAATTTGCTTTGATTTTTGCAAATGAACGTCCGACAAAAGTGCTAACCATTGAGTCTTCAGGAATTACGGTTGCTTTTGCTGCTGCTTTAGAATTAAAGGTGCCGATGGTTTTTGCCAGGCGTAAGAAAACATTAACGACCGATGATGACGCTTATTGTGAACGTGTGCCATCTTTTACAAAAGGAATTGTAACGGATATCATGGTGTCTAAATCTTTTATATCTCCAGAGGATCGTATCTTATTTATTGACGATATTATTGCAAATGGCGATGCAGCACGAGGCATTATTCGAATTATTGAAAGATCAGGCGCAGATTTAGTTGGTTTTGGCGTGGTAGTGGAAAAAACGTTCCAAGCAGGAGCGCGTACCATTCGTGATTTAGGTATTCGCGTAGATTCGATAGTGAAAATTTCAGGCTTGGATAAGGGCACTATTGAATTTGAGTAAAAATGGGTGAAAGATAAGCATAATTTTCAAGCACTCGGCTTCTTCCAACGCAAACGTTTTTACTTTATAATAGAAGCAAGGAACAGAGAGGAGGCAACAACATGGGGAATGAAATTATTCCGTTTGATTTTTTAATGGGCAAGCTTTTTGAAGCCAAAAATCATTTTGAACGCGCCCTTGACTGCAAGCACACAGATTTTGATGATCTGTACCCCTATATGATAGAGCATCCTCAATTTTTTTGGTATAAGAGGTATGTAGCATGGTCTGAGCTGCTCACGATTGTAAAGCTTTGCAATGAGCTTAGTGCAACATGGGAAGAGCATTTTTCTGTGCCGCAGGTCGAATATATTCAGAAAAAAGTGATGTCAAGCAAGGTACTGGATTGCTGGTATGAAACCAACGATTCTAAAGAACACGTTAGCTAATGAATCGATATTTAAATTAAAGTGAAGACCTAAGCACCCTAGGGTGTTTTAGGTCTTTATGTTTGTTTTAATAAGTCGTTAAAAGATATAATGTCCAGTGTTTAGAGATTTATGTACTGTTTAAAAAATAAACGTGTTATTGTATGCTATAGAAATGGAGGGGATAGGATGATTTCAGATGAGGATTTGAATCAATTTCGCGTGAATGGTACCAAGCTTCGCGTGATTCGTGATGCGGAGACAATAAATGATGTTAAAGGCATAGTTGTCGCATGGGACGAGCAAACCGTTGTGATCCGCAAACAAAACCGTAATGTAGTTAAGCTTGCGCGTGATTATATTTATCAGCCTTGGGAGCTTGAAAGATGAACATACCTATAGACGGTGTAACAGCCGCTTTAAAAAATAATATAGATCAGCCCTATTTAGCGATTCATTCCACAAAACCGCTGTATACGTTGAATTCATCGATTTGGCGAGGCGGCTTTGGAATGAATACAGGAATAGTGAATAGACAGGTGCACAAAAGCTATTTTTGCGATAATCCAGAAGAAGAGATGTACAGATTTTTGCGAAAAAGTGGAGAAGACCCTGAAAAAACTACAGGCATGTTGACTGCGGCTTACGTCGAGGATGTAGGATACAGTACAAGCTATCTACAGGTGACGCCGGAACAAGTATTGCATGTAAGCAGTTGGGTTACAGTCGGACTAGGGAATGCATCGCGAGCGGGAATTTCGGAGAATGTCGATTTATTATATCCAGGAACGATTAATATAATCGTATTAATTGAGGGTTTACTTACTGATTCTGCTATGGTTAATGCAGTTATTACCGCGACGGAAGCGAAAGCCGCTGCTATGGACGATCTCAAGATTAAGGTGCGCGAAGGAAATCATATCGCAACTGGAACTACGACGGATGCTGTTATTATTGCAACCACTCGGCGCGGTGAAAACTATGCTTATGCGGGCACGGCGACTAAATTAGGATATTTGATCGGAAAAACGGTGTATGATGCTGCGAAAGAATCCACCTTGCGCTATTTAAAGCTTATACAGAAATAATTTTTTTAATAAAAGTGTGAAGGATGAGGGTAATGAGAAAGTGGATCATTGGTGTTAGTTTAGTTTTAATGTGCTTAATCCCCGTTTCATCTGCATTTGCCTTAGATACGCTAACCCCTTATGTCTTTTTAGATGGAAAGAAAATGGTGTTTAAAGATCAAAAGCCGATTATTGTGCAAGGCAGATCGCTTGTTCCGTTAAGAGTTATTTTTGAGGCGCTCGGTGCTAAAATTAAATGGGATGATCTGACTAAAACGGTAACTGCAACAAAGGATCAAACCATCATTACATATAAAATTGGCGAATTAATCGGTAAAAGAAACAATGAATTGATTAACATTCCTGTATCAGGTCAATTAATTCAAGGAACAACTTTAATTCCTCTTCGTTTTGTAAGTGAAGCGCTTGGATGCATTGTAAGTTGGGATGAGAATTCGAGAACAATCTCGATATCTTCGAAAACGAAAACACTTGTGGATGTAACGAATATTTTGGACGGCAATATTGTGGAGATCAAGGGTGGGGAAAATACGGATAAGCTTGTGTTGATCGGTTTCGATCAATTAGACGGGGGACAGGCCGCCGCAGCAACAGATTGGTTAGCAGGGCAATTAACAAATGCAAAGATTTGGATTGAGCCTGATGTACAGCAGCGCAATAAACAAGGATATTTATTGGCTTATGTTTATAAGGAGGATGGAACCATGCTTAATTCACAAATATTTGCTAAAGGCTTCGCGAAGGTTAGTATGGAAGCCGTAAATCAGCGCTGGAATGAATTATTGTCCTATGTGCAAAATGGCGCTAAGAATGCAAAGGTAGGGTTATGGTCTACGCCTACTCAATCGTAAACTCGCATTCCTCACGCAAATAATATGCACCGTTAATTTTAACAGAGTGCTTCGTATATCGTTCTATTATACCGCCATATTCAAGAATGGCATAAATATCGTCAGCGGTACGTTGCATTACAGACACTTTACGCTGTGCAAGCGAGGTTGCCAGCAGCTCCATATCCGTAGATATTGTTTTGGATGGGGAAGACATGATTTTCACTCCTGTAAATTTATACTTTTTCGGAAAGGATGATAATTCTCGTTAGTGCATAAACTAAGCGAGCAGGTACATGATTATTGTCCAAAAAAAATGGAGGAGGAAGCACAGATGGCTAAGGTAAATATCGACAAGAAAAATCAAAAATTGCAGCAACAAAGTAATGAAGCGGAAATAAGTAAAAGTAATACAATAGATCCCAGCGATAAAAAATTTCATCAGCCAAATCGACCGTCAATATAAACTTATAAATTGATATTACAACTTCATACCGTAAAAGAAAAGACTGTAGCCGATAAGATTTAGATCTCTTCGGTTATTTTTATTGCGGGATAACTCTTCTCAACTCTAGCAAGAATGATATACTGTAAGTATATTTGGTGGCGAAGAAGCCCGACTGTATGGCGCAGATGAAAGCGGCTAAGGGGGAGATCTTGATAAATGCTTAAGAAAGTTTGGCAGAGCAGGAAATCTTGGCAAGGTTATTTTATCGTTGTTTTGGCTTTGCATATCCTCGGAATCTTGGGTTTAATTTCTGCAGCACAGCATAGTATGACTTTCTGGAGTCTCGGTTTGCTGGCCTATTCCTTGGGGTTAAGGCACGCCTTTGATATAGATCATATTGCGGCCATTGATAATACGGTCCGAAAGCTGCTGCAGCAAAAAAGAAATCCCATGGGAGTAGGCTTCTTTTTCTCACTGGGTCACTCTTCAGTAGTATTTCTTATGGTGGCTGTGATTGCATTTTCCCTTAAATGGATCGAGAATGAGATGCCGCAGATGGAAAAAATCGGGGGATTAATTGGCACTACAGTTTCTGGGGGATTTTTGATTATCATCGGATTAATTAATCTGGTCGTCCTGATTAATTTATATCAAGTGTTTCGTAAAATACGGACTGGCGGCTTTAAAAACGAACAATTGGAAGCTTTGTTGGAATCCAGAGGCTTATTCGCACGAATCTTGAAACCCTTGTTTCGTCTGATCAGCCGAAGCTGGCATGTATATCCCTTAGGTTTTTTATTTGGTCTTGGGTTTGATACAGCTACAGAGATTGGGCTTTTAGCAATCTCAGCAACCGCTGTGAAGGGCTCAATTTCAATTTTTGGCATTCTCTCGCTGCCTTTATTGTTTGCGGCAGGGATGAGCCTTATGGATACGGCGGATGGCATGTTTATGACAAAGGCGTATCGCTGGGCATTTAATACTCCATTACGTAAGCTATATTACAATGTAACCGTTACTTCCGTTTCTGTAATTGCCGCTTTGCTGATAGGTACGGTTGAAATCATTCAAGTGCTGACGGAAAAGTGGAATTTGCAAATGGGAGTTTTTAAATGGATTAGGAATTTGAATTTTGGTAATCTTGGTTATATGCTTATCGTTTTGTTTATTGCAGCTTGGATTGTTTCTGTTGCGGTTTGGAAAGTTATGAAAGTGGAAGAACGCTTCAGCGCATAATTCCGCTGGCAATATGGTTTACAAAAAAACGCCGTCCCTTTTTTATAAAAAAGACGGTGTTTTTTTCTGCTTCATTTTTCGCTACCCTAAAGTACTAAACATGATATAATAAGCATCGTGTTTACGAAATATTTACATAATCAGGAGATGGACTATGCTGCCTGTCTTTAAACGAATGACGCTTCCTACCATTCATCCCAAAGTCCTAATAGTTATTAAATATTTATTCGCGAGAATACACTTATTTGTTTTGCCTTGGGTTTTGCTCGCGTATTTTGAGTATTTAGTGCGAGATAGTATTAGTGCAATGCTGACATGGAGCTGGGAGCAACCGATGCCGCTCTGGCTTAACTATTTTATTATTCTTGCCTTGTTCTTCTTGTTCGCAAGTATATTCGGCAGAACTTGGCTGGCTTATTTGGCTTTATCTTCGATATTGACTATTGTCGGTTTTATTAGCGGGGTGAAATTGAAAATTCTCGGTATTCCGTTAATGCCGTGGGACGTGCTGTTAAGCAAGGAGACAGAACAAGTTTCGACTTATTTATCCGGCATTTGGAGCTGGACACTACTAGGCTGGACCTTGTTGTTTATCGTAATTAGCTTTGCTTTATTGAGATTTGTTCCCCGGTTTAACGTCAAATTCAAATGGCCGGAGAAAATTATTTTTATAGTCATTGCTGGTTTTATTGGTTGTTCTGTCTTTGTGGAAAAGCCCTTCGATCTTAAAAACAACTTTAATATTTTTAATGTAACCTGGGATCAAGCCGCGAATTACAAACTGAATGGTTTTTGGGTTTCCACGGCGCTTAATTTGAAGCTGGCTTTTGTCCCGCGGCCGGCAGATTATAATGCGGATAATATGAATGCGATGATCCAAAACGTTCCGCGCCGCACCAATATTGATCCGAACGTTAAACCCAACATCATTGTGGTGCTAAGTGAGTCTTTATGGGATCCAACACTCTTGCCTAAAGTAACTTTTGATAAAGATCCTTTACCTAATTTACGTGAATTGATGAAAAATTATTCCAGCGGTTGGATGCTTTCGCCGCAATTTGGCGGCGGCACGGCGAATGTAGAGTTTGAAGTGCTAACCGGAAACTCCATGCGTTTCACGCCTCCGGGTTCGACGCCTTATATTCAATACGTCAACCATGGCGTCGACTCATTAGCCAGTATCATGGCCAGACAGGGGTATGCGACAACAGCAATCAGTCCTTTTTTTAATTGGTTTTATAATAGTAAAAATGTTTACAAAAATTTTGGTTTCTCGCAATTTATCAGCTTGGAATTTTTCGAGCAGAATTTTAAAGGCTATGAAATTGCAGACACAGAAGTGACGAAAAATATTATCGCACAGACGACGAGATCTCCGGGTCCCGATTTTATTTTTGCCAATACGATGGAAAATCATCAGCCTTATGATGCTAAAAAATTCAGCAATAATCCAATTAAAGTAAGCGGTGATGTTTCTGCGGATACCAAAGCGACGCTTGAATCGTATGCAACAGGCGCGCAGGACGCAGATCTGATGCTGAAATCGCTAGTCGATCATTATACGGAGACCAAGGAACCGACGATTCTTGTTTTTTTCGGTGACCATAAGCCGGTGTTAGGATCGAATTATGGTGTGTATACAGAAACAGGCTATTTTAAACCCAATGAATCGGGACGGTTAAAAAAAATGTACGACGTTCCTGTTGTAGTCTGGGACAATTATTTGCCGAAGCATAAAGATGATTTGAGTCTGAGCCCAGCGTTCTTAGGACCCTATGTATTGAACTTGGCCCAAAAAGAAGGAACCGCCTATACAGATTATCTTTACGCGCTTTCACAAAAGGTGCCGATTATTCCGCCTTCCTTCTATTACGATGGGTTCAATATTAAGGCAGATGATTTAAAGCCTTATCAATTGTTCCAGTATGACATGATGTTCGGTAAACAATATGTGATGAGTCAGATTAAGAATCCGATTGTGAGTCCGAATTTTAAGCTCGGATTTGGTAAAATGGTGATTGAGAGTGAGTCTCCAGCACAATTCAGCGTTGGCGTACCTTTTCAAATAGAGAATGATCAAGCGGTTTTAATGCTAAGCGGGCAAAATTTTGTCGAGAAAAGTATTGTTTATCTGAATGGAAAGGCAATGGAAACTCAGCTGACTGGTAATGGGAAGCTTCGTGTAGTCGTTCCAAAAGATGTCTATCAAAAAGCGGGAAAAGTCACTATAGAAGTAAAAGTGCTTGATTCGCAGAATATTGTTGTGGCTGATTCGAATCTAGTGAATCTTGAAGTGAAGTAAACCCATAAACATGATATAATAATCCCGCGCATTTACAATTTATTTACTTGAATAGGAGCCATAATTCATGCAATCCGTCCTAAAGCGTATAGCCCAATCATTAAAATATATCCTAAGCAGAGTTCATTTACTTGTTTTACCTTTGTTATTGTTGGGATATTTTGAATATTTATGTCGTGGAAACGCTAGCAATACAGTAGGTTGGATCAGAGGAAATATATTAATCTTTATTTTAAATTATTTGCTGGTATTGGCCTTATTGCTTTTATTTGCGGCAATCGCAGGCCGAACATGGATGGCGTATACTGCGCTTTCGGCTGTATTAGTCGTTATTGGTTTTATTAGCGGCGTAAAAATGAAATTTCTCGGCGTTCCGTTAATGCCTTGGGATATTGTGCTTAGCAAAGAAACTGGATCGATGACAACCTATTTACATGGGATTTTGGATAAAGGATTGCTCGGATTTACGGTCTTATTTATCGCCCTTAGTTTCGGACTTCTTAAATTTGTGCCGAACTTTAATGTCAAATTTAAATGGCCTGAGAAAGTTGTGTTTCTTGCTTTTGCTGTTTTTGTCGGGTTTTGCATTTATTCGAATAAGCCGATTGATTTGAAGGATCGATTTCATATTTCCAACATTTCTTATGATCAAGCAACCAATTATAGAACGAATGGCTATTTGGTCACCACTTCAATCAATATCAAATTGGTCTTTATTCCCGTTCCCACAGACTATAATGAGCAGAATATGAAGGCAATCGTCGACAATGTTCCGCGACGCACGAATATTGATCCCAATGTCAAACCGAACATTATTGTCATACTTAGTGAAGCGTTTTGGGATCCAACGCTATTGCCCAATGTGACCTTTGATCATGATCCAGTACCGAATTTGCATCAACTGATGAAGACTTATTCAAGTGGAATGATGCTTTCTCCGCAATTTGGCGGTGGCACAGCCAATGTTGAATTCGAGGTGCTTTCGGGTAATTCGATGCGTTTTACACCACCGGGTTCTACGCCTTATATTCAATATTTCAATCATGGCATTGATTCGATGGCAAGTATTCTAAGAAGACAAGGTTATACGACTACAGCGATCAATCCTTATTATAACTGGTTTTTCAATAGCAAGAATGTGTATAAAGATTTTGGTTTCTCGCAATTTATAAGCATGGAATTTTTTCAACAAAATATCAAGGGCTATAATATTGCGGATAGTGAGGTTACTAAAAATATTATTGCACAAACGGAGCGAACGCCGGGAACGGATTTTATTTTTGCCAATACAATGGAAAATCATTTCCCATTTTATCCGGGTAAATTTAAGGAGAATACGTTCAAGGTAAGCGGGAATGTGTCCGATTCGACAAAGGGTATTCTCGAAACCTATGCTACTGGCGCAGCAGATGCCGATTTGATGTTGAAAAATCTTGTAGATCACTATACGGAAACCAAAGAGCCGACCATTGTTGTGTTTTTCGGTGATCATAAGCCGGTTTTGGGATCGAATTATGGCGTCTATACGGATACAGGTTATTTTAAACCAAACGATTCCGGTCGTTTGAAAAAAATGTATGATGTTCCTGTGGTCGTTTGGAATAACTACTTGCCTCAGCACAAAGATAATTTGGATATCAGTCCGTCTTTCTTAGGTCCTTACGTGTTGAATTTAGCGAAAAAGGAAGGTACTCCTTATATGGATTATCTTTATGCGCTATCGCAAAAAGACCCTATTATTCCACCGTCCTTCTACTATGACGGATTTAATATTAAAGCCGCTGATTTAATTCCTTATCAATTAATGCAGTATGATATGATGTTCGGGAAGCAGTTCCTCATGCAGCAGGTAAAGGACCCGATTGTTGATCCGAGCTTTAAGCTTGGCTTTGGCAGCATGGTGATCGACAGTGTTTCTCCTGCTCATATCAGCGCAGGCGTTGCATTGCAGCAGGGGCAAAATGGATCGACCTTGACTGTAAGCGGACAAAATTTTGTCCAGGAAAGTCGGATTTATCTCAATGACAAAATGATGGCGACCAAGCTGACTGCAGACGGTAAACTTACCACAGAAGTACCGATGGACATTTACAAAAAAGCGGGTAGCATCGTTGTTGAAGTCAAAGTAAAGGATTCGGAAAATATCGTCATATCGGATTCAAATCAAATTGTGATTGATGTGAAATAGGTACAGGAAACGCCAGTTTAACGGAGAAATCCACTAAGCTGGCGTTATTTTGTTGACATGGTGGAAGGAATTCCCTGCGGCAATGACGAATTAGAATAGAAAATACGGTTTGTATTATTTATTATTGTAGGTGATAAAGTGAAGCCCATTCATGCTAAGCAGGCTCATAGGTCGGAGCATTCAGCGAGGCCGTTACAGCAAGCGAATGATTCCGTATACGCCAAATCACCCTTGTCAACGGATAAGGGGATATTTGCAGATTCTGCTCAAGTCCTTACTCCATCTCACATTATGCAGCTTCAGAAAACGATTGGGAATCGTGCCGTGGCCCAGCTTATGAAATCGCGACTGCAGCCCGAGGTTTCTGCTCCAGCTTCGACCCCCATCATCCAGCGTATTTCATATGCGAAAGGAATGCTTTCCAAGGAGAGCTGGGAAGGTTACATAGGTTCATGGCGAAATGAGACAGCCCAAGGGGAATGGCAGGAAATTGAAAATACTTACATGGAGATTATGAATGGCTTTAATCAATTGAAACAGGATGGTACAAAAAGGGAAGTTGAGAATGCAGAATTAGTGCGACAAGAACTTATAATGCTGGATCAAAGCCCGATTCCTTATAGCGAAGCACTGAATACGATCAAGAAGCTGGGCGCTATTCGAGATGGACTCAAAGAGCTTTTAAATAACAAAATGGTGCGGATCGACAACGGGCAAAAAGCGGCCGCTAGCAAACTGGAAAAAGAGAAGAAGCAAAAGGTGAAGAAAGATGCGGAAAATTTGGCGGTATTGGAATATCAAAATAAACAAAATCTGTTGAAGGAACAGCGGGATTTAGAGGAAAGTGAACGTTTGAAGAAGGAGAAAGAAGCGGAAGAAGCCTTAAAAAAAGCTTGGCTTACCTTTGATACGGATTGGCAGGAACAGGTTGATAAGCTGAAGACTGCTACGCAAGGAAGAAACCTTAAACACAAGTGGGCAAAAGAATTTAGTGATTTCTGCGAAAATAAATATGAAGGATTTAAAAAACGTGATAACCCCCCACTAGTACTGGATTTTGTTTCTATAACGGAGCAATGGGTGAAAACATCTAACGAAGAAGAACGAAAATCAGGCATAAACAGCGCTGTGGATAAGGCCAAAAAGAATGGCTTAAATGCAGAGCGCGCTGAAAAAATCGGAACGGACGAAAAGCGCAAGGATACAGCTGCTGCAGATGTTGTGGTACTGCTTGCTGATGCATTGGTGGTGCAGCAGAATCCCCACATTACGGTATGGCGGGAATACTTGCGTATGGATAATTATCGGATTATTGGCTCAGGCCAATATGATGGTAAAAAAATCCATATCACTTTCGATGCACGCTCAACCAAGCAACCTGGACCTGTAACAAGCGGTACAGCTGACCAGCTGCGGGATCAATTACTCGGTGTAGGGGAGACCTTAAGAATTCATGCTACTCTTGAGGCTAACGAATTAGCGGATCCTGGAAGCGACAATGGTTATAAAAACCCGCATTATTTCTGGGGTGGCGCTTTTTATAACACATTTCAGGGGGGAAGCCGGTATTCGGGTGACGCAGCCGCAGCAAGCGGGGCACTTCAGACCGCTCTTGAAACCTATGTAGCGGACAGCATTACCAGTAAGATTGCAGATGCCATTAAAAAGCATGGGGATATGAAGTAAAAGAAGAAATAAGCTGCTTAATTATTGCCTTAAGACGCTCATCGTGATAATATATTACGGAACGCGGTCGTGGCGGAATTGGCAGACGCGCACGGTTCAGGTGTCCGCCTAGAGAAATCGGCCATTTACGCCATTTAACGCTCATTTTCGTTGATTTTACGTCTAGTAATGCACATTTTTGGCCTCGGAAATTACGCGGTTGATGTTGGACGTATGAAGCGTGAAACGAAATCAATGACGTTAATATACGTGTGAAAATGTTAAAATAACGTTACCCTAAAATACCAATATCCAATAACCGAAAAATAACTCCGTAACCGCGTTAAATTCGTCCAATGTGCGAATAAAACGAGGGAACGGGGTTTTTTATTATGGCGAATAATTCGCGATCAAGACGTCCAAACACGATCACGGCAACGGTATCAGACGGATTTCAAATCATGCGATGGAGGCGGAATTTTACGAAACGGCGGTTATTACTTTTTTACA
>JAQBPR010000147.1 GCA_028287395.1 Bacilli bacterium | reverse complement strand
AAAGCATTATTTCGTTGGGTGAATCATTCGACTTATAACAAAATCACCTTTTAAAGGAACATTAATGATCTCTCTCAAGTACATTTAATTCTTCATTAAATTTCATACGTAAATATCTAATTAAATTAACAATATGACCCAGCACTAAACCCAATAAAATACTAATAATATTTGAACCCTGTATCAATATTATTAGAATACCTGCTCCCGGGTTATCTTCTTTCGGAAGAAATCCTGAGAATAATGGAATAAACAACAAAGTAAAAAGAAAATATAAAATGAGAATTACAAAAGAAACAAACCAGTATTTATTTTTACATAAAAGTATTACCGGAATTGAGTAAATAAGTGTTAAAGCCAAAGTTATCAAATAAATTGATGAGTCTTTCAAATACGAGTCATTATAAAATATTATTTGAAAATAAATATGTCCAATAAACGCGAAAATTGCACTCAGGAGAGTAGATATAATTAACATATTCAAGAATTGTCTATCTTTCTTGAATACTTTTCCGTTTTTTGGGATAGCAATACCTTCTCTCTTCTCTAGACCACAAACCCAACATAATTCTTTATGTTCAGAGTGATGGCATTCAATGCACAAGTTTAAATTACAATTTTCACATGAAATAATCGCTTTTTCATTATTATGATAATAGCAATGCATTAGTCACCAACAATTCTTTTTGATTTTCCATTCATAATTTCACCTATCGATATCATTTTTTTTGCGATTAGATCAAATTTGGAAGAATGTAAATATAAACGAGCATCCCATAAAAACATTATTTCGTTGTATGTTTCAGATACGCTCTACAATTTAGAAGAAATCCTGAAGGTAGCTAAATATTAATAAGCCTTTCTAATGCACATCGCTTTGAATCCATTACTCTCTGCTTCAAAACCAAATTTTTCATAAAATTTATCATTTTCTGGAGTAGCAACAAGAGTTGGGTACAAATTGTTTTCTCTTAGCATCGTCATTAATTCGGTCATAATAATTGACCCAATACCTTGTTTACGAAAATCAGAATGAACTATCATCTTTAAAATATAAGCATGTCTAATTCCATCGGATAATACTTGCACAAATCCAATTAATCTGTTTTCTTGATTCCTTGCTGTTAGCCACCCCCATAAAGTTTGGAGTGATTTTTCTAATTTTTCTATTGGATCAATTTGCCAATTATTAGTTCGATATAAATCGTTTAATTCGATTGCATTGATACTTTCATTTCTATCAACCCTTATTCCTTTCATTTCATTCATCTCCTGATTTTTAATGATCCCATAAAAATATTCATTCATTGGATGTTTTTACAGCTTTATAAAACCTAGCTTCATAGCCGCTGTATAGAAATTCGGTATTAATCTTTTTTCCAACGTTCCTTAATTTGATCTACCGACTCTTGTAGGGCGGTACTAGTCTTTACTTCAATGACAACGGATAAGTTATTATTCTCAGCAAATTCAAGTCGATTATTTATAGGAACTTTACCGCTATATAATGGCTGGTGGTCTGATTTGTCATTACAATCATGGAGATGCATATGCTTAATGCGATCAGTAAATTTCCGAAAAGTTGCTTCTTCATCAAAATTAGCTTTTGCATCATGTCCAACATCCCAAGTCAAATAAAAGTTTTCAAACTTCGATAACATTTCAAGTGCTCTACTGATAAACGGAAAATGAAAATTACATGTATTTTCAATAGACATGACCATATCTAATGAATAAGCAAGTGGATAGAGTTGAGAATATGATTCGTGAAGCAAGTAATTAAATTCTGATGTGTATTGTTCATTAATCCACATTTTCATGTTTGGTAATGTGAAGTAAATGCCATTATTCAAATGCATGTTAAGAGTCTTTATTCCCGCTGAACTAGCCCATTCAATGGCTTCTCTACATCGATCTATATGGCCTCTTCTGATTGGAGGATGAAACGATGACAAATCAATTTCCTCTGGTAAATGAACTGTAAACTCAATACCATATTCCTTTTTAATATTTTTTATTTCCTGATAACTCAGATTCTCCGGTAGACATATAGGAAGATTCATATTTAGTTCAATAAAATCAAGTTTTAATTCTTTACATAGTCTTACATTCTGCTCTAAGGTTTTAAATTCAATTAAAGTTGGCATTCCCAATTTCATCTTAAATCCCCTTTCTTGTTCTGATTTATGGATTTTCATAATTCAATCTCAATTATCTATACAAAATTCTAATAAAAACATTCATTTATTGGCTATGGATAACCTTTATGAATGATCAAGATCTGCTCCACTTGCATATAAATCAATGTCCAAAGAAAGATTTAATTCACACAATCGTTTTAATATATCTTTCTCAAGATGAATGCCCCACATCTGTTCTTTATATCCGTAATAACATACCTGAATTTCAAAAATTGTATCATCTTCAAATTTATTCATTTCATTCTGAAAAGGATGCAACAATTGCAATAAGTATTTAACTTTTTTTTCGACTTCTCCTGTTTTCTTTGAGTTCGGTTCAAACATAAAACCGCTCGCCTCATAATATTTCTCAATGTTTCTCCTCGGAATTAATTCCCCCTTCTTCCATGAACGTGTTGGTTGAAATGTGAAGTCCTTAACAATTTCTTCGTAATTTAGTGTTTTAGAAGAAATACTAAAATAAACTCTACTGCCAGCACTCATATTCATTATTCTGATGGATATTTCTGGTTCAATATCAAGATATATAACGAAATAAAACTCTTCATCAAGTATAGGGAAATAAACTTCTGCTGTTTTTGACTCAAAGTCAATAACAATGTCTTCAATCATTGGATTACCATCAATAAAGACTAATGGATTAACTTTTAAATATTGCCTCGTTAATTCAAAGGTAGGTGTCAATATTTCATTTAATGCGATTTCTTTTATTTGATTTTCTATCATTTTCCCTCCAGCAAATTAAATTTTATCTTCATGAATCTTCATATTGGAAACCCAAATGAAAATGAAATCCCCCTTTTAATAGACGTAGCAATTTCAATTATTCGTATAAAATTATTCTATATCATCAGTTTCATTGTCCAAGAAGTTCCCGAAACTCCACATTTCTCAAATCCAATTCTTTGATAGAGACGAAATGCATCGTTATTTGGGTCAACACTTAAAGATATCGTTTTAAATCCTTCCTGTTTAGCATGTTTAATAATCGTTTTAAGAAGCTTTGTACCGATTCCTTGTCCTGTATATTCTGGACGAATACCAATACTTAATTCTGGTGTTTCACTATCAACATAACCATATCCTTTATTTATTTCATCAAACAACCTATACCAGACAGTACCAATGGGTTTTCCTTCAATATTAAATGCTATCAATCCTTTATCCCCATTTCTTCCCCAACCATCAAAATATTTTTTATTTTCTGGACGGTTTACTAATTCCTCTTGTGAGGGTTTGTCTTCTGGAATGTAGATCATTTCATATAACATTTCCCACAAAAAAGACATATCCTTTTTTTCAATCGGTCGTATTGTTATCATTACCTTGGCTCCCACTTCCAAATAAAATATTACTTTTATTGTATATACTCTTTATAAATCCAAACTTAACCTAATCATATCAATACATTGAATACCATTTTCATATATTTCTTGATAATAGTGCCTAATGAAAAAATCTCTATCTATTCCAGTTATTCTAAATCCACATTTTTGATATAAAGCTATCTGTTGAATCCCTGAGTTACCCGTTCCTATTTCAACAGTTTTTACTTCTAGCAATCTAGCTTTTTCAATAGCATCGAAAATTAATTTCTTTCCAATCCCTTTTCCTTGTAAATCTTCTTTTACAGCAATATTAACAATTTCTACTGTATCCGGACGTGTTCTAATTAAAACGTATACACCTACAATTTCTTCATCAACTTTAGCAACATAACATATACCCCTGCATAGGTATTCTTCTACTAATTTATTTGATGGATCAGCTAATAAAAGTAAATTGAATGGAGCATGATTTACAGAATCTAATTTCTTTATGATTAATTTCATAATCTATCCCTCATAAAATAATAATGTATTTCCTACTTTAAAGACTCTTCAACGAAAACTTACATTCATGGTGTTTTGCATAAATACAATAATACCAGTTATATCCATAATAGTACAAAGGATTTTCCGAAAATGGACTTGCCATCCCTTCCCACCAGAGTTAACATACACACACTCTAACAATGGGGAGGGGATTGGTATTATGGCGGCGGATTGGCCTGATTGGTTTCAGGAAAGTTTGCAGCAGAGGTTTTACGGTTTGACGCTGGTTGCTGAAAAGCAAGCTCAGGTGATTCCGTTACTGGAGAAGGTATCTCGATTACTTGTGGAATTGAAAAATCAAACGGACATACCTGTTCATGACATTTTGTTAGAGTGGGAAGCTGCGATAACACTTGAGCATTCGTTTGAAAAAGCGTGGCTTTATACTTTAAGTTACCCATAAGCTAGCAAAAAAAGCTCTCCGAGAACAGGAGTGAAAAAATTCAGGGCATTGAAACGATGCATAGAATAAAAAAGGAGCAGTTCAAATTAAAAAATTTGTCTGCTCATAACAATGTTCTGTTTTTCAATCAGTTATTAGTTCTGAACATTTTTATTTCACAACTGAGCCGGCTAGTTCCTTCTCCTGCTTCCAGGTTTCTGTATCCTTCAAGCTGTCCAGCATCCTCGTATAAATGTCCGGGCGCCAGTCCGGTTTGCCTGTAATGCTGTTGTTATTGAATAATGTTAGCAGCTTGCGAGCGCTGTCGGCTATTGACAAGTCAATGGTGGCAATGACCATGCCTTCCTTGTCTTCGATTGGCTCCGCATAGTATTCCGTACCCAACGTGAGGCAAGGACCCAGGATCAGACTCCCTCCGGGAAAAAAGGAGGTGTCGTCTTTACCAACCAAATTAGAGCTGACTACATAGGCGCCATTTTCAATCGAGCGCGCTTTTAATTGTGTGTAATAGAGATCCTTCCACCCTTGCACATTGGAGACTGCCGTTGGATTTAGGTACAATCTCGATCCAAGAGCGGAATAATATCTTGTCAGCTCAGGAAAGCAGTATGTGTCATGACAGATGCCCACACCTACCGGTCCCCATGGTGTATCGAACATGAGCGGATCTTTCCCTTTGGCTGCCCATATCGATTCCTTTCCGGCCGGATGAATTTTCCGATAGGAGCCAATAACCCCTTCCGGACCAAGCACGGCTGCGGAATTATAGTAAATGCCGGCATTTTCAGCATCTTTCTCAGGCATACCGAGAACTACATAAACTCCATACATTGAAGTGAGCTCTGCAAGCTCCAATGTAGCAGGGCCCGGTATCGTTTCCGCACTTGTCCAATGCATGGCTGGGTCATGCCGATTCCTCCTATCCTTTCATATCTATAATGTCACTCAGCGTATCCGATACGATATTCAACGATAATGTGGTCAAAAAGATAAAGATACCGGGGACAATCGTCACCATCGGATGGATAAAGGTCAGCTGTTTAGCTGGCAGCGCATTTACAAACTAAGGAGCCCGAAGTCAGTTTATTAATTATTTACGCAAACATCCGATTAAGATGAAACCTTTTACAGCTTTTCCTCGTCTTTAAAAAATAAAGGAGCTGAGGTTGAGATGAAAGTTAGTTTGAAAAACGGTATGTATGGCGCGTTTATCGCAGTGGGTTTATTGATTGTTCTGATTTATTCAATTCCAAATTTAATAAAGCCAGGCCCGGCGCTTGCTGCTGAAGTAACGAATGCTGCTGCGGAAAAACACACGATTAATGTCAGCGGCAAAGGAGAATTGTCTATAACGCCGGATGTTGCTTATCTGACATTTGGGCTAGTTACGAAAGCAAATACCGCAAAAGAGGCACAAAACAAAAATGCCGAAGGGTTCTCCAATGTGCAAAAGGTTTTATTTGACATCTACAAATTGGACAAAAAAGATGTCCAAACATCCGGTTTTCAAGTGCAGCCAGTCTATACTTATGGAGACAAACAAGAACCGAAAATTACCAGTTATAACGCTTCCCAGACTGTTCAGGTAACCTATAGAGAGTTAACTAAAATCGGAGTGCTTTTAGACGATTTATCCGCGGCTGGAGTGAACCAGATCAATGGAATCCAATTTGATACAGAGAAACGTCAAGAGTACGAAATCCAGGCATTGGATAATGCAATGAATAATGCAGCCAGCAAGGCTAAAGCGATTGCCAAAAATGCAGGCAAAGAATTAAAGGGCGTCATCAATGTAACTCAAGGTGGAAATAATGTCATTCCCATTACTTATAATAACGAAAAGATGAAAATGGCAGATGCAGCTGCCAGCTCAGAAACATCCATTTCACCCGGCGAGTTAAAAATCACTTCTAGCGTTAGTGTTCAATATGAATTTTAGCTAAGAGAGCAGATCGTCAATGCTTTTCACAATCATTTGCTCCGGTAAAACTTCGGTTGTCGAACAAACAGCCATTTTATAGTCGGGATCCGCATCCGGTTGGTTAAAAAAACAAGCTTGGTCTAACGTTGGCCAAGAAAGGCTCTGACCGGTTCCCGGCTGAATTGAAAACGATTGTAACGGGTAGAATAGTCCTTTTCCCAGCCTCTTAATGAAACTCTCTTTCAATGTCCATAATTCGTAAAAGCAAGAAAGACGTGCCGCTTCTTCTTGGTCCATGAGCCAGCGGTATTCTTGCATCGAGAAAAAATATTTCGCGACGTCCAGGCTAATCGGCTTGATCTCTTCAATATCAATACCCACCGGGTCACAATCCACCGCACATACAATCCAACGTCCCGAGTGGGCGATGTTAAAATGAAACGACGGAAGCCCTGCAACCCAAGGCTTCCCATATGGTTCGGTAGTAAAATGAATCTCCTTATTTGTCATATTCAATTTGCTGCAAATGATGCTTCTGATCAATACATCCCCAAGCAACCCCCGATTGGCGTCCTCAGGCTTCATAAAACCTTGGACTTTTGCACGTCTTTCTTCGGAAACGCAATGCATCATATGTTTAAATTCATCGATTCGTAGCAGACGACTCATGTATACTCCATAGATCTCCGTCACACTTGCATCAGTTCTTTCCAAGTGGTTTCCAACGACAAAATGGATTGAATGGTTTTTGCGACTCGTTCCGTCTCTGAGAGAAGAAACATGTGTCCTCCTTGGAACGTATGAAACCGAATTCGTTTCGTCCATTGCCGCCAACCTGCAGCATCTTGCATGCATGGTTCATCCTTTTCCCCATTTAAAATATGGACCGGCGCCTGAAGCAAGCTATGATCCGTGTGATCAAATGTTTCCAAAGCCTTAAAATCCGCTCTAATCGCCGGCAAAAAATATTCCAGTACCTCTCTCTCCTTTACAAGTTCGGCTGGAACGCCGCCGATATCGATCACATAATCGAGAAATGCACCGTCGTCCAAATGGGTCAAGGTTTTGCGCCTAGTATGAGGAGGCTGAACGGCAGAGATGATGACCGCTTCAGGGAAAATCCCCCGTTGTTCAAGCTGCTGTGCTAATCTGTAATCCACTAATCCACCCATACTATGTCCGATTATTACAAGCGGCTTGCCAAGCTGCGGAATCAAGGCTTCCAAATAAATGTCCACAAGTGTCTCCAGCCTTTCGACTAAAGGCATTCGATTGCTTCCATGCCCAGGAGGTTCGGCCACAAGTAAATCGCAGTGATCCTGCAGCAGTGGCTGAAGGGGACGAAACGTTGCGGAATAACCGCCTGCAAATGGAAAGCATATCAGCTGAACATTGGTCGACGAGGAACTTAATTGTTGGATCAGTCGGCTCATAGGTTGACCAGCCTTTCCTGAAAAATCAGCCGCATTAACTCTGCATTCGATTCGGCGAAGCTGCCTTGCAGCATCTCATCGTGATTGCCGAATCCTTGATGCTCACGGTAGGCCCCGGTTGTCGCTGACTGCCAAGAACACATCCACTGTGGAATTGACACACCGTTATCCGAGCGGATCAAGTGAATCTGCGCGCTGACCTGACCGGTATTGATGAGGTTGACGAAATAGGTGTAAGAAGCACCCATTTTACGGACAATACCCTGCCGAATGGACTCAATTTGCAAATAGGTGTTATCTTTATTGACTTCCATAAGAGAATCGATGTCCTGCTCGACCGAACGCCCCTGCAGGTCGCTGATGCCGGTTTTTTTGTAAGAATCAACCATGATGAGCATATCCACAAAACGCCCTCGTTGCTCCAACGCTTTGGCGACTTCAAACGCCAGGCCGCAGCCTGCGGAATAGCCAAGTAAGACCAAAGGCCCGGCGGGTTGGATGTCATGCATGATAGCTGTATACTGCTGAATACGATCATCCTGTTCGATAAAATCAAAGGCATGCAGCCGGAATTGCGGCAGCTGTTTCGCCAAGTCGCCGAACATGATCCCGTATCCCAGAACCGGTGGGAAAACAAATATGTTGTCATCAGCTGCCGGGTTGAGAATCGTGATCTCAGGCTGCATCCGCTTCCCTGTATGACTATGTTCCCCGCGGCTTTGCAAATAGGCGGCGAGCCCGGCTATCGTCGGAGACTCGAACATGACCCCGACCGGCACCTCTGTTTGAAACGTTTTGAGGATTTGGGCGCAAATCGCCATCGCCTTAAGGGAATGACCGCCCAATGCGAAGAAATTGTCATGTATGCCGATATGTTGAACGCTAAGCACCTCAGACCACAGATCTGCTAGTTTGGACTCCATTTCGTTGCGTGGAGGGATTTTTTCTCCACTGCTGCTCAATGTCGCTTGAACCTTTGGCAGCAGCCGGCGATTGACCTTGCCGTTGGCGGTCAGCGGCAGCTTATCGAGCAGTACGCATATCGGCGGGATCATATATCCTGGCAGCGCCAGCGCCAGATAGCTGCGAAGCTCGTCCGGTGACAGGCTGCTCCCCGCGAGGCCTACAATGTAGGCGCAAAGCGACGTTTCGCCTGAATCACTGCTCACCGCGAGGACAATCGCCTCCTTCACGCCGTCATAACGGAGCAGTTGCTCTTCGATTTCGCCCAACTCAATCCGGTGGCCGCGGATTTTGACCTGATCATCAATGCGTCCAAGAAATTCGATGTTGCCATCGGGCAGCCATCGGGCCAAGTCACCGCTGCGGTACAGCTTTTCTCCCGGTATGAAAGGATGAGGAACAAACTTGGCCGCCGTCAATTCAGGCCGATTCAGATACCCGCGTGCCACTCCCGCTCCGCTCAGGCACAATTCCCCGGCCGCCTCGACGGGCTGCAGTTGATTGGCCGGACCCAAAATGTAGGCTGCGGTCAAGTTCAGCGGCTTGCCGATCTGAATCGTCACGGCGTCTTCCGCAATTTCATCCACCGGATAATATGTGGCGAAAACCGTCGTCTCCGTCGGACCATAGACGTGAATGATTTTATCCGGTCCCATGCTGCGCAGCGCCTTTCGCACATGGCCGACGGACGACCGTTCCCCGCCGAACAGCAGCTTGCGCAAGCCTCGCATCCATGTGTCTCCGGCATCCACGAGCAAATTAAAGAGCGCTGTCGTCGTGAACATGACTGTAATGCACTCCTCTTCAATCAGCCGCATAAGCTTGCCCATGTGCAGGATCGTTTCGTTCGATGCAATGACAAGCGTGGCCCCGTTAAGCAGCGCACCGAAGAGATCGAACGTAAAGCCGTCGAACGCGTAGTTCGATAGCGATAACAGCTTGTCCATGGCGGAGATGTCGATGTAATTCGTATGTTTGACTACCCGCGATATATTCACGTTGGTGGTCAAAATGCCTTTCGGATTACCCGTCGTGCCTGACGTGTAGATGACATAAGCCAAGTCGTCCGGTCCTCCTGCGGGTTCAAGGCTTGTGCCGTCCCCCCGATATAGCGCGGGATCGTCGATGAACAGCTGCTCACCTGTAAAAGCAGCGGCTGCCGCTTGGTCTGTCAGGTCGTGTTGCGTCAGCAAAAGCGGCGAACCGCTGTCCTCCAGCATATAGCGGATGCGCTGCTCAGGGTATTCCGGATCGATCGGAAGATAGGCGCCGCCTGCTTTCAGAATCGCTAATATAGCGACAATCATCTCCGGTGAGCGACGAACAAGCAGCGCTACAATTGTCCCGCGGGTTACACCTTTGGCGCGGAGCAGCCGTGCGAGCCGGTTGGCCTGCGTGTTCAGCTCGGAGTAAGTCAAGGATGTGTCTTCGTAAACGACCGCGATTTGATCGGGCGTCTCGTCCGCGTAACGTTCGAACCATTCTGACAGCGTAAGACGATCCGGCTGACCGCAATGTACAGAGCTAAATTGCTCAAGCAGCATCCGCTCTTCCTCGTCGGTCACCACTCGTATAGCTCCAAGCTGAATCTGCGGATTCCGACAAATTTGCCGGATGATTTCGTACAATTGATCCTTCAAGCGGAAGATGAACGCCCGATCGTACACATTGGCATTGTAAGCTAATTTCAGCAAAAGCTCCTTACCGGGGGATGCAAGTAAATTCAAGTCGTAATTCGATTTTTCAAAAATCGATGTCTCCCCGATCGTAAAGCCTAAGATTTGCTCCTCCTGGAGCTTGTTAACCTCTTGCAAGGGGTAATTTTCGAAAACAATAATGTGATCGATTAAATCCGGTTGGGCCGTCCTGCTTTGAATATCGTAAAGGGGTACATATTGATGGGCTTCCGATTGCAGCGATTGCCTTTGGATGTCGAAAAGCAATTGGGCAAAGGAAAGCTCCGGGCTCGCATTCACCCGTTTCGGAACAACATTGATAAACAAGCCGACCATGCTCTCCACGCCTGGAATGTCCGCGGGGCGACCTGAGACGACGGTGCCGAAAATAATATCATCGGACTGCTGATAGCGGCTGAGCAGAACGGCCCAAACCGCCTGAAGGGCGGTGCTTAGAGTAACACCCTGCCCTCTGGCCAGCTCTGCAAATGTCCTTGTCTGCTCTTCGGATAGGGAGAACAGCGCTTCTTCCGGTTCGCGCACCGACCCATGATTTTTCCTGCGCTGTTCGGCAAACGTGGTTTGGCCGTCGAAGCCGGACAAATAGTCGTCCCAATATCGCAGCGATTGTAGGTTGTCCTGTGTTTCCAGCCATCTGATATACTCTTTATACGGCTTGACGGACGGCAGACTGTAACTGCGGCCCAGCAGCAAAGCCTGATACACTTGAAAAAGCTCCTGCACAACAATACCGAAGCACCAGCCGTCAAGCAAAATATGATGGTAGCTCCATATCCACTCATAGTCGTCCCGCCCTTTCTTGAAGACAACGGTTCGCATTGGAATGTCTTTGGATAAATCGAAGCCCATCTCTTTATCCGACTGCTTATACGACTGGATGTGGTCGTCTTGCTCTGCATTCGACAGATTGGAAAGATCGATCTCGCGGACTTTGAATGTGCGCTGTTTCATGACGGCCTGTACCGGACGTTTCAATTTTTCATAGACGAACACGGTACGAAAAATATCGTACCGGTCCACCATCGCGCTCATGCTTTGTTCGAGCAAATCGCTTCGTAAGGAGCCTTTCACCTGCATGGACATTTGTTCGATGTAAAAGCTCTGTCCCGGATGCAGCAGCGTATGAAACAGCATGCCCTCCTGCATGGGCGACAAGTAATAAATGTCCGCCACCTGATCTTTTTGAAACTGACTCATTCATACCGCCTCCGCCTGATCTAGTTATATTCATCCTGAAATAAGCTGTGTTGCGTACGGCAGCTTAACTTAACTTTTCGGCAAGAACATCAAAAATGTCTTCCATCTCATCCATTCGCAGATTGCCGGCGCTAAAATCGCTTGGTGTAAAATCACGGTCTTCCTTAGTTGCACAATGGTGTATGATTTGCAGCAAATGATGTTGAAACCGATCCATCAGTCCGTTTATCGTGCCCCGAAAATACTGCTGCTTGTTGAAGGCGCAGGATACGACCAGACGGCCGCCAAGGACAATGCCGTTGAAATTTAACGGATACAGCGATTCTGCTTCCAAGCTCATTTGATGACCCATGTCATATGGAGAAGGTCCGAAGAAATCCGTTTGCACTTCACGGTCAAATTGCCCAAGATAGTTGAAGCTAATTTCCGGCTTCAGCGAGAAAGCAAGCTCGACTGTGTGCTCGGAGGCCGTTAAATAGCGAAGGATACCGTAGCCAATCCCTTTATGCGGTATACTGCGCAAGCTTTCCTTGGTCGCTTTGATGAGGGTCGGCAGCGGTGCATCCGGATTTATTTCCAGCAATACCGGGTACTGGGCAGTGAACCACCCCACCGTCCGGGAAACATTTATACCCGGTATGATCTCTTCCCGGCCGTGACCTTCCAGGTTCAGGCATAGTTTGGATTGACCGGTCCACTCTGCAACAACAAGTCCAAGCGCGCAGAGAAATATATCGTTGATCTCCGTCCCGTAAGGCCGGTGAGCTTCCGTAAGCAGCAGACGCGTCGCTTCAGGTGTTAACTCGAATGATAGGGTAGCAGAATCTTTCTCCTTCGTCAAAGTGAATGCATTATCTTTAGGCAGCGGAATGATAGGTTCGGCTTCAATCTGCCGCCAGAAATCCAACTGTTTTAGGAATAACTCACTGATCGCATACGTCTCCAATTGCTCCGCCCACTCTTTATAAGAATTTGTTTTTTCCTGGAAGACAATCGGCTGCCTCATGGCGGCTTGTTCATATCCTGACGCGAAGTCCTCCAGCAAAATGCGCCAGCTCACTCCATCCACCACCAAATGGTGAACAATTATGAGCAGGTGATCGCCTTGATCGGTTCGGAAAATAGCCGTTTTCAGCAAAGGCCCCTCGCTGAGATTAATGCTCATCTGTATGTGATTGGCGCGATCGGAAATGCGGCTCTCGATTTCGGAAACGCCACGGAAATCTACAACCTCCACACTTGCTTTGACATGAGCAGGAGGGAGGTTGTACTGAGCATACTCTCCCTTTTGGGCTGTATAAATCATGCGAAGTGCATCATGATGCTCCACAATTTGGCTCAGCGTCTCCGCAACCGCCTGCGGATCAAATCCGACCGGCGCATGCAGCATTACCGATTGGTTCCAATGGTGCATATCCGTAAACCGCTGCTCGAAGAACCACCTCTGTATCGGCGTCAGCTTTACTTCTCCTTCTACCGGCCACTGGTCTGCCGATTTCCCTTGTATCCTCTGCAAAAAGGGGCTGACCTGTTCGATCGTCGGGTACTGGAACAAATCATTCATTTCCAGCTTCCAGTTTAGCTTGCGGAGGCGGCTCGAAATCTGAATCGCCTTAATCGAATCGCCACCGATTTCGAAGAAGTTGTCTTGGATGCCCAACTGCGGGATGCCAAGCACATTCTGCCATATATCAGCCAATTGCTGCTGCGTCTCGGTTTCCGGAGCTCTATAGTCCGCTACAGCGGCAGCAATATCCGGCATGAGCAGTGCCTTTTTATCCACCTTTCCATTCGGCGTGAGCGGCAGCCTGTCCAGCATCACCCAATATTGCGGTACCATATAATCCGGCAGCTTCCGCGCCAAATCCTGTTTCAGCTGCACAACATTGACCCCGTCCGCAGCTACCACATAAGCACACAGCGCTGTGTTGCCGTTTGAATCTTGGACATCCTTGACAGCCGCTGCCTTAACCGAAGAAATCTGTGCCAGCTGCATCTCGATTTCCGACAGCTCGATTCGGACACCGCGAACCTTCACCTGTTGGTCGATTCGACCCATGTACTCGATGGTTCCGTCGTCTAGCCACCTGGCTAAATCCCCCGTGCGGTACATCCGCTCACCCGGCATGAACGGGTCTTCCACGAACCGCTCAGCCGTCTCTTGCGGACGGTTGTTATAACCGCGAGCCAATCCACGACCGCCGATACAAAGCTCGCCAGCTGCTCCAATCGGCTGTATCTGGCTGCCCGCATCCGCCGTTCCGACAATATAAAGGCGCGTATTGGCAATCGGCCGGCCGATCGACAATGTTCCCGAACTCTGGTGGATCGGCGTACTAGAAGCGACGACCGTGCTTTCAGTCGGTCCGTAATTGTTGACAAGAGTGTAACGGCGCTCTGCCATCCGTTTCAGCTTATCGCCTCCGGTCAGCAGAAAGCGCAGCGAACGGTTGTCCAGCTCCATAAATTGCTCACACAGCTGCGTTGGCAGGAAAGTGACCGTTATCCGGTTTTGCTCGAAATATTCGTTCAGCTGCGCAATGTCCAGGCGAATCGCCTCGTCGATGATGTGCACTTCTGCGCCGACGATCCAATAAGGGAACATTTCCCATACAGAAGCATCAAACCCGAAACCGGCATATTTGGCGCTACGGTCTTGATCACTGACCGCAAACGCTTCGTTATGCCAAAAGCAAAGGTTGACCAGGGAGTGATGCTCGATCATCACGCCCTTAGGCTGCCCGGTCGTGCCCGACGTATAGATGATGTAAGCCAGATGCTTCGGTTCGGTCGCCGTGAGCGGATTGGTCTCATCACCGAATCCCGCTTCATCGGCCCAGCAGTTATGCTCCCCGTCCAGTTGGATCACCTCTCCGCCGTATGATGCCGGTACCGGCAGATCGGACTGCACAAGCAGGATCGGTGCTCCACTGTCTGAAAGCATATAGGCAATGCGCTGCTCCGGATAGTCGGCGTCAATCGGGACGAATGCTGCCCCGGATTTGAGAATGGCAAGCACCCCGGCCGCCATCTCCAAGGACGGTCTGACCATGATGCCCACCGGCTGATCCGGTCTGATTCCTTTGCTTATAAGCAGGTGAGCGAGCCGGTTGGCTCTTGCGTTCAGTTCCCGGTAGGTCCAGTACCGCCCTTTGTACGCCACCGCCGGATGGTTCGGCGTGCGTTGCACCTGATCCTCAAACAGCTCATGAATCGTCCGGTCGCTAGGCACGTTCATTTCCGTTTGATTCCAATCTCTCACGACCCGCTGCTTTTCTTCCGCTGTCATCAGTTCGATTTCGGATAAACGATGATCAGGACGTTCCGCAATATAACGCATTAAATTCAACAAATAGCCGCTCCAGCGCGTGACCGTTTCCTTGGTAAATAACGCGCTGCAGTATTCATATTGAAGCCCGATTGCTTCCTCGCTTTCGACCGCACCCAGCGTAAGATCGAACTTGGAGACACCGTCCGGAAGTTCATAAGGCGACAAGCTCAAACGATCCAATCGGAGCGGTTCACTGTCCCGATTTTCCAGTGTCAGCATAACGTTGAAAAGCGGATTCCGGCTTATATCGCGTGGAAGCTTCAGCCTCCCCACTAGCTCTTCAAACGGATAATCCTCATGCTCCAAAGCCTGAAGGCAGGTCATCTTGACTTCCTGTAAAAATTGTCTGAACGTTTTATCCGGCGCAGGCGTACTGCGCAAAGCTAACGTATTGACGAACATACCCGGCACGTCCTGCAGCTCTGCATGCCTTCTCCCAGCAACTGCGGTTCCGACCACGATATCGTGCTGGCCGGACATTTTAGCCAAGAAGACGTTAAACGCCGCAAGCAGCAGCATATGCAGGGTAACGCCCGTCTCCAAAGCAAGCTTGCGGATTTGCAGCGTCGTTTCCCGATCAGCATCGAATCGAATCCGGCCGCCGGCAAAGCTCTGCACCGCCG
>JAQBPR010000013.1 GCA_028287395.1 Bacilli bacterium | reverse complement strand
GCTGGGCCGTAGCCGTTGTGAATAATTCGAAAAGGACGGACATGTCGGAATTGGCCTACAAGTTTATCGAATTTATTACGTCAAAAGATATGGAATTGCTTAAAATAGCTTCGGGAAACGATCCGACTCGTATTTCCAACTATAAAAGAAACGAAGTTGCTGCCTCTAATCCAATTTATCCAGTGCTTGCCGAATCTTTGGCGAATGCCAAGGTATTAGCTGACTTAGATGTTCCATTCGTCACGGAGAAATTGAACAAGATAGAGGAGAACGCCATCCAATCTGTGATTTGGAACAAAGCGACGCCTGAAGCAGCCATCAATCAGATGGCAGCTGAATTTAAGATCGTTACCAATCAGGCAGGGTTAACGAAATGATTGGTTTTATTATAAACCAGTTCGGGGTGAACAAGTGTGAAGCGATGGATCATTGGCATAATTAGACGACAAGAGGCGTTTCTCAGGCGTTTCCAAATAAAAAGCAGGCTGTTAAGCTCATTCTTGTTAATTTCAATTGTGCCGTTAATTATTGTTGCAGCGTTTACATTCTTAAACTCCTATTCGGATGCCAAAGAAAAGGTCGGCGTTTATTCTAGCCAAATAACCAAGCAAATGCAAATTAATTTAGATCTCCTGTTAGATGATTACTGGAACTTATCCAAGGCGATTACTAAATCAGATATCATTCAGAACGATTTTAAGAATGTTTCGCAAACAAACGATTTAGAACGTTATAAAACAGATGATGAAATCGGAAAATTACTTGCCTCGCAAGCAGTAAGCCAAGATATTGATGGAATCAGCGTGATGAATACGGACGGAAAATACCGTATGTTTATTGGAAACCAGATTGTCCCAAGAGAATACAGCCAAACGAAGCTATTGACTGAAACGATCCATAATGGCGGTAAAGTCCTATGGCTAGCTCCCCATCTTAATGAGGCGGAAGGTGTTTTCCAAACCAACGAAAAGGTAATTACGCTTTCAGCAATGATTAAAGATCGATGGAGTGCAAACGATATTGGTGTTATTGCCATCTCATTAAAACCGGAATCGTTTACGAAAATCTTTGCTGGATTGGATATTTTGGAAAAAGGCGAGGTTTTTATTATTGATCCGCAGGGAACCTTTATATATAACCGCAATAAAGCGCTATGGGGGGAACATTTCTCGGATGCGAGCTTAGTCTCGAAAATATATGGAAATGCGGATAAAAAAGGCCAGCCTTATTTTGATTATGATATCAACGGAAAGAAATATCTGATCTCCTTTTCCAAAATCCAAAACAACAACTGGACGGTTGTCAGCCTTATTCCTTACTCTTATCTTATGCAGAAAACAGACTATATTCTGTTATTTACGATTTGTATCATCGTGATGTTTATTCTTTTTTCCATTTATATTTCCTTTAGTGTTTCTTTCAGCATCTCCAATTCTATTAATAATCTAATCCGTTCTTTTCGTATAGTAGAAAAAGGTCAATTTAATATTAAAGTGGATCATTCCGGAAACGATGAAATCAATCGCTTGAATCTGATGTACCATAGAATGGTCTTGCGTCTGGATCATCTTATAAATGAGCTTTATAAAACAAAGCTAATCAATAAAGAAGTTCAAATTACAGCATTGAAAGCGCAAATAAATCCTCATTTTTTATACAATACGCTGGAAACAATCAATAGTATAGCGAAGATAAGGAAAGTCAAAGAAATTAGTCAAATGACTAAATCACTATCTTCTATGTTTCGTTATAGCATCAAAGGGGATCAGGATTTTGTCACTTTGCGGGAAGAGATGGACAATGTTAAGCATTATATAAGTATTTTGAACATTCGACACGATAACAAAATCGGATTTGAGTTGGATATTGCTGATGAATTGTTCGATTATAAAATTCCAAAGCTTATTCTACAGCCTTTAGTTGAAAATTGTGTTCTTCACGGCATTGAATTGAAAAAGGAGAAGGGGAATATCCAAATCCACTCTTTTGTTGAAGAAAATGTTTTGAATCTTATTGTCAGGGATAATGGGCTAGGTATCCCACCAGATAAGAAGGCTCTATTACAAGCTCAGTTGGATAATGCAGAAGAGATGCAGGATCACTTGGGTAAAGGAATTGGTCTCTTAAATGTAAAGGATAGGCTGCAGATATATTATAGTGATCGATATCAATTTAAGTTGGAAAGCACATTTGGTGAAGGAACGAGCATTACTTTGCGACTTCCCCTCTAGAGGAAGTGATTTGAAACTTACTAAGCTATTCCAGTCATAATATTGTTGGAGGGAATTATATGTATAAAGTTATGCTTGTCGAGGATGAAGCTTTGATCAGAGCAGGTTTTCGCAGTTCATTGGACTGGGAGGCATTTGATTTTGAAATCGTTGCTGAGGCATCGGATGGGGAAGAGGGACTTCAGCTTGCGATCCTGCATAAGCCGCATCTGATTTTTACAGATGTAAGAATGCCGTTGCTAGATGGAATTCAGATGTCGGAGCGAATTCTCCAGGTTTTACCCCATACGAAAATTGTCATTGTCAGCGGTTACGACGATTACTCCTATATTAGACAATCTATGCTTCTGGGCTTATGTGATTATTTGGTAAAGCCTGTAGAGGAAGATGATCTGCAAAAAGTGGTTGAAAATATGATTGATAAATTACAGCAAGAACAACACAATCAGATGTTAGAAATTGAAAAACGATTCACTTTTGATAAAAGTAAAAAACTGATATTCTCTGAAGTATTGAATCAGATTCTGGCTGGAAATACGTCGGTGCTTTTGACTAAAAAAAATGAAGAGCTGCGAGATTGGTTTCAATATGATCGTTATGCACTCGCTGTGCTGAGGATAGAAAATTTCTATTATGCTAAAAACGAATATTATTCTGGTGATGAAGAAGCTTTATTGTTTACAGTGGAAAATATAGCAACGGAGCTGCTGAATATAAATACGCTGTTATTTCCGAAAGCAGAAATAAAAAAAGAATGGATCATATTGAGAGGTTTACAAGGGGATCATTATGAGGCGGACATGGAGGAGTTTGAACAAGAATGTAAGCGCATCGTAAATGTAATTTCAAGCTTTAGAAAGCTTAAAATCAATATAGCGTTAAGCAGAGTGGTGGAACGTCCCGAAGATATTTGCTCCTCTTATCAAGAAGCCGTCAGTGAAATGGAGCAAATGGGCTTTAATGATTTCTATTTTGTGAAAAAATACGATCCGGCGGTTAAGAAATCATTCAAACGATTTTCCAAAGATTATGAGGAATTATATGCAAATCTATTGAATCAAATGAACACAAACAAAGTTCAAGAGCTGCTTCATGTTTGGTTCCATGATGTGAAAATGGAGCGTGATTATCCAAGAAGATACGTGTATCAGGATATTACGGATCTGCTGCGTATAACGGAGCAGATATTGGAAAGAAAGCGATTTGGAGCACAGGAGCCTGCTTACAGCTATGATCTACTCTCCTTATTCTCTCGTTTTGAAACATTGAGTGAGCTTGAAGATTGGTTTCTGAATACAGTACTATTCCAAATGGAAGTTTCGAAAAAGCATTTGATGTTGGATTCTAAAGATACCATGATCAAGATGAAGGAATTTATTATGGAGCATTATCAATCGGATGAAATCACCCTTGGTAATTTATCGAAAAGATTTTATTTAAACCCATACAGGATTTGTAGACTCTTTAAAACTCAATTTGGCGAAAATTTTCAAAACTATGTTATAAAGCTTAAAATTGAGAAAGCAAAAGAATATTTGGACAAATCAGCTATGACCATTCAAGAGATAGCCACTCTTGTGGGTTACCAAGATGTAAAGTATTTTTTTCGTATTTTTAAAAAATATACGGGATTAACTCCAACTGAATATCGAATAAATAACGGTGATATAACTAAATAATCAAAGAAATTGGACTCGATTTCACCATATGTTATACTATCATTAGTGTATAATTCAATCATTTCAGTTTACAACAAAACGAAGGCCACCCCGCAAATGGGTGGTCTTCTAAGATCATCCATAAACGAATATAAGGAGTGTTTGGACCATGACGCAAGAACTCGCGACATTTGCAGGTGGATGCTTTTGGTGTATGGTATCGCCGTTTGACGAACAGCCGGGTATTATTAAGGTCATTTCCGGCTATACCGGCGGACATAAAGTAAATCCGACCTATAAAGAAGTATGCTCTGAAACGACGGGACACAAGGAAGCGGTGCAGATTACGTTTGATCCGGCTATTTTTCCCTATAAAAAGCTGTTGGAGCTTTACTGGGCGTCTGTTGATCCAACGGATGCGGGCGGTCAGTTTTTTGATCGTGGAGAATCCTACGAAACTGCGATTTATTATCATAATGAAGAGCAAAGACAGCAGGCGGAAGCTTCGAAAAAGGAGCTCGACGCGAGCGGACGCTTTGACCGCCCGATTGTCACGCCGATTATTGCGGCAAGTGTTTTTTATGAAGCGGAAGAATATCATCAGGATTATCATAAGAAAAACACTTCACATTATAAAGCTTACCGTCATGGTTCAGGGCGCGATCACTTTATTGCCAAACATTGGAATCCGGAACGCGATAAAGAGATTCTCAAAAAAAAACTAACTAAGATCCAATATGAAGTGACGCAGAATAACGCGACGGAGCCTGCTTTCCATAACGAATTTTGGGATCACAAAAAAGCGGGCATTTATGTGGATATTGTTTCTGGAGAGCCTTTGTTTAGCTCCTTAGATAAATTTGATTCCAGCTGCGGTTGGCCAAGCTTTACAAAGCCGCTTATTGCGGAAAATGTAGGCGAAAAGAGCGATCGAAGTCATTTCATGAATCGTACTGAGGTTAGAAGCCAGCAAGCTGATTCGCATCTGGGGCATGTATTTAATGATGGCCCGGCTCAAACAGGGGGCTTACGTTATTGCATTAATTCTGCAGCGCTTCGCTTTATTCCTAAAGAAGATATGGAAAAGGAAGGCTATCGGGAGTTTTTGGAGCTGTATAACCTATGAAATCCTTTTACGGACAGATGAATCAAGTACGCGAGCTAGACAGACTGGGAAATTGGAGCTATCATCGGCAGGATATTAAACGTCTTATTGAACAGAGCTTGGGTAAGCATCTACCTGGGGATGAGGCGATTATTTTTGGCGCTGGCAATTGTGATGACCTTGATTTACCTTATTTGGCAAATCGGTTTAAGTCGGTCACACTAGCAGATATTGATGGTGAAGCGGTGCATAAAGCGTTAGAATCGTTAGATTTTTCCTTGCAAAGTCATTTTAAAGTATTGGATTCACTTGATTTTACGCAATTGGATCAAATTGCTTTTTACGAGAGCTTTCAAAGCTTATTAGAAAATCAAATGCCTGCGGAACGGATTATAGACTTCTTGCAGCAAGCCGCACAAGAGGTTGGAAAACAACCTTTTTTAGCGCAGCTGCATAAAAAGTTTGCTGCGGTCCTATCATCGGCAGTACATACGCAGCTGTTCTATCTGCATGCTTTATCGCAGTTTGCCGTTTATGCCAAATGGTATGGCAAAGAAGATATTCAACAAATTGTCAATGAAATCGCAAATATACGTGATATTTTGTTGAGAAATTATAACGATCATTTGCTTTCCTTGGCGAAGAGCAATGGTTCCATTATTATTTGGACCGATATGATTTTATTGGATTCGCAAACGAATTTTATTATGAAAACAATGGTTTCTTTAGCGACCGAAACAGAAAGAGCTTATTATATGCTGCGGATGATGGCAAGCTATGGCATTGAATCGGCGGTTTTAGCCGTTCAGGATTTAAATGAAAAGCTGGCTCCGGAAGGGAAATTACTGCGATCTTGGATATGGCCATTCAACGCGGAAAAGCAGTTTGTTACGGTAGGTATTTCCGGTCGCGTGAAAGAATAGTTTAGCGTGAGTTTTTACGTTTGGCTTTAAAGCGCGGGGCCACATAGTTGCGTTTGCGGTCTCGAAAAAAAGTCCAGCCCCCAATAAAAGCAACGCCAATGGCAAAGAGAAAGAATCCGAGGATCATTTTTCCCCAGTGTACATGAGGATTGGTTTCAGGTGCGCCGAATTGAGCGAAAAAGGCGTCTTTCATCTGCAAAAAGCCAAAGGTAGCGGCTATGCCAGGAATGACCAAAAGTAATGCGGCAATAAATCTTTTTACAGTGTCTTTCATCGTCATGACCTCTTTTTAGGAATGAATTTTACTTTACTTATCATACAAGGAATCGCTTTGGGTGTCTATTTCATTAAAAGAATATATTTTTGAGCTAAAAAAGGGGTTTATTTATATTGAAAAACGCATTATAATAAACATAGGGTCAAGTCTTAGGACCAGGTAACAAAAATAAAAGTGAATTTTTGGGAGGTTGACTCCATGTCGATTGGACAATTAACTAAGCATCAAACACTTGGTCTTACCGATGCGCAAGCAGTGGATATGTATCGTTATATGATGCGCGCGCGCAAGTTTGATGAGCGTGGTTTCTTATTGCAGCGTTCAGGTAAAATCGCTTTTCACGTTTCGGGTATTGGTCAGGAAACGGCGCAGGTTGCCGCAGCGTTTGCTTTGGATCTCAATAAGGACTATTTTTTCCCTTACTACCGTGATTATGGATTGGTGCTTTCTTTAGGGATGACATTGAAGGAGTTAATGCTTTCCGTATTTTTGAAGGCAGAGGATCCGAACAGCGGCGGTCGGCAAATGCCGGGTCATTTTGGCCATAAAAAGCTGCGTATTGTCACAGGCTCAAGTCCAGTTACGACACAAGTACCCCATGCAGTTGGCTTTGCTCTTGCTGCGAAAATGCAGAAGCTGGACAGTGTATCCTTTGTCACATTTGGCGAAGGCTCAAGCAATCAAGGAGATTTTCATGAGGGATGTAATTTTGCCGGGGTGCATAAGCTGCCGGTTATTTTAATGTGCGAAAATAATCAATACGCGATTTCCGTTCCGCTCCGTGAGCAAATCTCCGGTAATATTCATGAACGAGCCATCGGGTATGGTTTTCCAGGTGTGCGAGTGGATGGGAACGATGCGTTGGAAGTATACCGAGTGGTTAAGGAAGCTCATGAACGTGCATTACGAGGGGAAGGTCCTACTCTGATCGAAGCGGTGATGTATCGGATTTCGCCCCATTCAACAGCGGATAACGATATGCTCTATCGCACGAAGGAAGAGGTTGAACTGCATCGTCAAAAGGACGGAATCCCCAAATTCAAACAATATTTGTTGGATTGCGGGATCTGGAGCGAAGCGCTGGATCAAGAATTAATCGAGCAGCTTACCCAAGAAATTAATGAAGCGACGAATTATGCGGATCAATCACCGTTCCCACTACCAGAAGATGCTATGCTGCATGTGTACGGCGATCACAAAGAGGAGGCTTAGCATATTATGGCAGTCATTACTTATTTGGAAGCCATTCGCTCGGCGATGGAAGAAGAAATGCAGCGTGACGACAGCGTTTTCGTGCTCGGTGAGGATGTGGGCAAAGGCGGCGTCAATAATACGACGAAGGGCTTGCGTGATCTCTTTGGCAAAGACAGAGTGCTGGATACGCCTTTGGCCGAGTCGGCTATAGTCGGTGTTTCGATTGGTGCGGCAATGCAGGGGATGCGTCCGGTTGCGGAAATTCAGTTCGCGGATTTCATCTTTCCGGCTACGAATCAAATTATTAGCGAAGCGGCGAAAATTCGCTATCGTTCTAACGGCGATTGGAATTGCCCTATCGTTATTCGCGCACCTTATGGTGCGACGGGTGGAGGCGCATTATATCATTCACAATGCCCTGAATCGGTGTTTTTCGGTACGCCAGGCCTTAAGTTGGTTGCGCCCTCTACACCTTACGATGCCAAAGGATTAATGAAAGCGGCGATTCGCGACGAGGATCCGGTGCTTTTCTTTGAACATAAAAAATGCTACTTGTCGATTTCCGATGAGGTAACGGATGAAGATTTCATCGTGCCGATCGGTAAAGCGGATGTGAAACGTCAAGGCACGGATATTACTGTGATCTCCTACGGTATGACGGTACATTATTGTTTAAAAGCGGCAGAGGAGCTAGCTCAAGAAGGAATCAGTGTGCTTGTGCTTGACCTTCGTACCTTGCAACCACTCGATAATGAAGCGATTCTTGCGGCGTCTGCCAAAACAGGCAAGGTGCTGATTGTGCATGAGGACAATAAAACAGGCGGCATCGGAGCGGAAGTTTCCGCAATCATTGCTGAAGAGCTGTTTTTCAAGCTGGACGCGCCGATCATGCGGCTTTGTGCGCCCGATGTTCCTGCGGTAGGCATGAGCCCGACACTGGAGAAATTTTATTTATTGAATGCCGATAAAGTAAAAGAAGCCATGCGGAAGCTGGCATTGCTATAAAATATGTTACGGTGCCAGCTTGCTGAAGCAGGCTCCCAGGAGGCTTTTATGGAAGGTTCAAAACCGAAAACAACCGAGATTACGGTGCCCCATTTGGCGGAAACGTTAGTATCTGCAACTGTCGGACGTTGGCTGAAGAAGCCTGGTGACTATGTGCGTGAATATGATGTTATTTGTGAGCTTCTAACGGAGAAAGTCAACGTAGAAATGCCATCCCCAGTCGAGGGTACGATTGTCGCGATATTAGTGGAGGAAGGCAATGTTGCTCTGGTGGGAGAAGCGATTTGTTTAGTGGAAGAACCGAGTCATGTGCAGCAGTCGTCAAACGTATCGCATCAGAACACTACCGCTGCCGGGGCTTCAGTGGCAGCTTCAAATGAAGATGAACCTCTGGATGGAGACATTTCGATGCGAAGTCGTTTTTCGCCTGCTGTGTTGAATTTAGCTACCGAGAATAATGTGGATTTACAGCAGGTGATCGGTACAGGGATTGGCGGAAGAATTACACGCAAGGACATTGAACAATATATAACCGATGGAAAACCTCAACGCATAGTTAAGGCATCGGCTGCAATACCCGCAGCAAAGGCTGCGACGGAGCAAAACAACGCTAAAGCGCAGACTCTTCGTACGTCCGGATTGCATTTGTCAGAAAATTTACATATGCCGGGTACGGAAGTTGAAGCTCCGCCGCATGATCGCCGGGATGAATATTATATAGATTTAACGCCCATGCGCAGCGCAATTGCAAGAAACATGAAACAAAGTGTTACGGAAATCCCTCATGGTTGGATGATGATTGAAGTCGATGTAACCAATTTGGTCGTTTTACGTAACAAGCTCAAGGATGAATTTAACCGTAATGAAGGGATTAATCTGACCTATCTTGCCTTTTTGATGAAGGCTGTTGTCAATGCGATCAAGGATTACCCGATTATGAATTCGTTTTGGGGTGTTGATAAAATAGTTGTCAAACGAGATATCAATATTTCGCTTGCTGTTGGCACAGAGGATTCTTTGACAGTACCCGTCATTAAAAAGGCTGATCAGAAAAACATCGCCGGACTTGCTAAAGAAATTGACACGGTGACTAAAAAAGCGCGAAGCGGTAAATTAACGTTGGGCGATAGCGAAGGCGGTACCTTTACGATTAACAATACAGGCTCATTTGGCTCGATTCTATCGCACCCTATTATCAATTATCCGCAAGCAGCGATTTTAACCTTTGAGTCGATTGTGAAGAGACCGGTTGTGATTCAAGATATGATCGCGGTACGTTCGATGGTCAACCTGTGTCTTTCCTTGGATCATCGTATATTAGACGGGGTCATCTGCGGCAGGTTTTTACAGCGGGTTAAAGAAAATCTCGAAGGTTTCAATGCGGAAACAAAGCTATATTAATCTGTAAAAACGCACAGTAAAAAGGTGGGTCCCAAGGGTCGGAGATTTATGAAAAAACCGAAGCACCGCGGGATTCACCTTTTATCATTGCTATCACTGAAAAAAGAAACTAAAGCTCAAGAGTAAAGTTGAAAGCAGCATCGCGAACAACATAATATAAATGACAATGCGAAAGCCTAAATTTTTTTTCCTTTTCAAGCCGTACAACTCCTTTTTTATGGTAATACTATGACAAGCATATATTCTATTGTAACCGATTAGACAGAATGGAGGAAAGAGAAATGATTCAAAAAGAGCGATTGATTGCAGAATTTATGGAACTTGTCCAAGTAGACAGTGAAACAAGAGCGGAGCAAGCGATAAGTAAGGTTTTGCAAAAGAAGTTTACTGCATTGGGGCTTGAAGTAACGGAAGATGATACGGCTCCGGTAACAGGTCATGGCTCAGGAAATTTAATCTGTAATTTACCGGCAACATCAGGTGGAGCGAATGCGCCGACGATCTATTTCACCAGCCATATGGATACGGTGATGCCAGGGAAAGGGATTAAGCCTAGTTTGGATGACGACGGCTTCATCCGCAGCGATGGCACGACAATTCTAGGCAGTGATGATAAAGCGGGTATTGCTGCAATGATCGAGGCCATTCTCGTTATCCAGGAACAAAAAATTGAACATGGCAAGGTTCAATTTATTATTACAGCAGGCGAAGAAGCAGGCTTGCATGGAGCACGTGCGATGGATCCGAAATGGATGGAAGCGGAATTCGGCTACGCGCTTGATTCCAATGGTCAAGTCGGCGATATTGCCGTAGCAGCCCCCGCTCAATCAAAGATTCAAATCACGGTTTGGGGAAAAGCAGCCCATGCTGGCGTTAATCCAGAAGACGGGATCAGCGCAATAACTGCAGCAAGCCGAGCCATCGCAAAAATGCCTTTGGGACGAATTGATAATGAAACTACGGCCAATATTGGCAGTTTTATGGGTGGCGGAGAAACCAATATTGTTTGTGAAAAAGTGATTTTAACGGCGGAAGCGCGTAGTATTGTCAATGATAAGCTGCATAAGCAAGTGGAAACGATGAGAGCGGCCTGTCAATCCGCTGCGGATGATATGGGAGCGAAAATTGAATTCGAAAGTGAAATTATTTATCCTGCTTATTTGCACGATGATGCTTCACCTGTAGTAAAGCTTGCCACTCATGTATTAGAAGAGCTAGGCTTGACTCCGCGCACATTTCATTCCGGCGGGGGAAGTGACGCGAATATATTTAATGGTATGGGCGTTCCTACAGTTAATTTAGCGGTTGGTTATCAGCATATTCATACAACCAAGGAACAAATGCCAGTTAGTGAATTGGTGAAAACAGCCCAAGTGGTTGTTGCGCTTATCCAAAGAGTAACACAGGGGAAATAAACTTGTGACCTATTCAATGGGGAGTCCCCAAAGTCAACCGACTTTAGGGACTTCCCATTTTTACAATTTAACTCCCTTGATATGCATGGCACTAGAGGCACTTCTATATTTTAAAAAAGAGGTTAAGGGTTGATGCAGCGAGTTAGAATGAGTCTTCATTTTTCGTAAATAAGCTTTAATTTCCCAGGCTTTGCCGACCAAACAGAACTGCTGCGGGGCATAATAGCTTTTCATGTACGGTTCCTCATTTCATTTTCTAAAGTGGTATAATAGGATCGTATGTAATTGTTGGACAACTTATGCATAACAAGGGAGCTGTCATATGAATAAAGCGCATAATCAAAAATTTTATGAAAAAACAATAAAAACAGAAGCTATATTCCAGGGTAAGATCATTTCCTTGCAGGTGGATCATGTCGAGCTGCCTAACGGCGAAATCGTCACCCGCGAAATCGTACGGCATCCGGGCGCTGTATGTGTGCTTGCACTATTGGATGACAAGATGCTGGTAGTGGAGCAGTATCGTAAACCTCTGGAGAGAAGCCAGGTGGAAATACCGGCGGGTAAGCTGGAACGGGGAGAAGACCCTATGGAAGCAGCAGGACGAGAGCTGGAGGAGGAAACGGGATATCGTTGTGAAACTCTGCGGCATGTATGTTCTTATTACACTTCCCCCGGCTTTGCGGATGAATTGATTCATTTTTATGTAGCAGAAAATTTGGTCAAGGGCGAAGTAAATCTCGATGATGACGAATTTTTAGAATGTGAAGCGATTACG
>JAQBPR010000112.1 GCA_028287395.1 Bacilli bacterium | reverse complement strand
GTGTTTATGAGGCCATTCTTTTGCCAACCTAATTAATATCCCGAATAGCAACCAGCAAAAAAACAAGTAAAGGGTAATAACCATTTAAGCCCACCCAGCTCAATACTGCTTCAATTTTCTATAGTATGGGAATGAATGATATGGGCTATACTCCATTTGCAGTATAATACTTGTCCTTTAAGCGCTCCGGATGTTAGACTTTCGGTAGGATTCAGTTACTTTTTTTATAAAATATTTTCTTTTCACTATATTCCTTGACAGTTATATTCCAAATAAGGTATATTGAAGACAAGAATAAAGTTTGGAGTGGATTTGGCTTATGAATGTTATGATTTTCAGTGCTCTTGCCGATCCGCACAGGATAGACATTATCGAACTTTTAAGTGAGGGTCCCTTACCGGTAGGTAATATTGCTGAACGGCTTGAGCTCAATCAGCCCCCAAACTTCCAAACATCTTCGTGTTCTTACTGATGTCGGTCTTGTTCAGGTGCAACCAGTGGCAAATAAACGAATTTACAAATTGCGGCCCGAACCGCTCCAAGAACTTGAGACTTGGCTCGAAACATTCCGTCGCATCTGGGATGTGAAATTCGATAACTTGGATGCTTATCTGCATCAATTGCAAAAAATGGAAAATAATAAGGATCAGAAGAAATAGGCTTGTAAACGGAGTCCCAGCTGATCTGCCAATTTAAGTGGGCTGCTTGATTCAATAATTAAAATTAAGTTTGGAGGATTTCAAATGGTTGAAAACAAAGCAACAAACAACATGTCAACGAAGATGGAAGACAATGAATTGGTGATTACACGGGGCTTCGACGCTCCACGCGATCTAGTGTTCAAGGTGTGGTCCGAGGTCGAGCATCTGAAGAACTGGTGGGGACCGAAAGGATTCAAGTTGAGTGTCGCTGAGTTGGATTTCCGTCCGGGCGGCTTTTTCCACTACAACATGCAGTCCCCTGACGGCTACGAAATGTGGGGTAAGTTTGTATATCACGAAATTGAGTCGCCGGAGAAGATCGTATACGTCAACTCTTTTTCAGATCCGGAGGGCAACATAGTCCGGGCTCCATTCAGCGCTACGTTCCCACTGGAAATACGCAATATTCTGACCTTTACTGAAATAGAATGCAAAACAACGATAACCCTGCGTGGTGGTCCGATCAATGTTTCAGAAGAAGAGCTAAACTTTTTTAAAGGCATGTTCGAGTCTATGAAGCAAGGATTCGGAGGAACCTTCGATCAACTCGCCGAATATTTAGCGAAAGTTTGACCGATAGAACATAATCTTTAATCAGAAAAACACATAGCAGCACCCTGGCACTATATATTCCCAGTACGTTCGTTTTACCAAAGCCATCGACGATGACGGTTACTGCTTCCGTGAATTGACAGCCTAATGCTTGCGGTAAATCTGATCCCGTATCAAGCTTCGGTGCAAAGAAAATCCCTGTGCATGGAATTACCGTGCCATTTTCACCTGACTTTTTATAATTCTCCTAATTCCCTCGTCAAGGGACGAGGGAATCAAGCAGGATGGTTCAAGGAAACCCTTGTCCCATCTGCCTCGGCGAATGCCAAGAGGCTATTTTATTTTAACGAGGCTATCAAATGGCTCGCATTCAACTGGTAACGGACAGTACGGCGAATTTGCCGCGCGAAATGCGCGAAAAGCACGGAATCGAAATGGTGCCGCTGAAGGTGCATTTCGGCTATGTCGGAAAATGTAACGTGACACCCACAAGGAGGATTGCGTCATGACGAATGCGTACAACAAGAAGAGAACTGACTCTGCTTCGAGAGTTATTATGGCATCGCCACGAACCATCTATAAGGCATACATGGAGCCGGAGAACCTGGTTTCGTGACTTCCGCCGAAGGGCATGAAAGGCCATATTTACGCGTTCGACGCTCGAGATAGTGGAGCCTATCGAATGTCCCTCACATATGTCGGAACGGACCACTCAACTCTCGGCAAGACCTCGAAACACGCTGACGTCGTCCAGGGGCGGTTCCTGAAGTTGGTCCCGGATGAGCGGATCGTGCAATTGGTCGAATTTGAGTCCGAGGATCCCGCATTCGCGGGCGCGATGACAATGACTTGGACCCTGAAAGCTGTCCCGGAAGGCACCGAAGTCACCATCGTTTGCGAGAACGTACCCGAAGGAATACGGCAGGAAGATCACGACGCGGGAATGAGATCCACTCTGGAAAATCTCGCTGCCTTCACCGAATGACAGGCTACAGGAGCCATGTTGCTGTACGTGATCTGAATATAGTACTAAGAAAGGATGCTTTGTCGTAATTTCTTCAATAGAATCTGTCTCGTATACTTTAGCTATTGAAACGTCAAGAGACCAAAATTACAAGCAAAAATTACTGAAAGCACAGTTTGTCCCAAGTGTGAATCCATCCTGACATTGCGTCAAGGAAAATTCGGCGGGTTTTGGGGCTGTACAGCATTTCCTAAATGTAAGTTTTCTCGTACTTCATTGAACATTGAACCATAGGAAGATTCAAGAAGCTCAAGGTATCATACAGCCTCCTCTCGATAATTTCTCTTGAATATTGATTTACAAGCATTTGAGTTCCGTTAATCAGCTTATCATTAAAATATTGGAATTAATTACATTTATTAGGTATATTTAGCATGCGAAAATCAAATTTTTATATGTAAAATAGAAGGGTTTTTGCAACAAAACCTAAATGAGCCTCCTCAGATCGTATTTTCACAATGACATCTTGTAGATATTCACAACATCCGAACGAGTCAATTTTTGAAAGTTTCCAAAGTCACCATAAATCATCGCTTCATAAAAAGCTGCTATAGAATATTCATTCCATTGATATGCTCTTTAGTTTTCGGTAACCCCAAATTATAAATCGTTCTATAAATTTCTATTAATCGTCTATCATAGGGAAGGGTTTTTACTTCCTGACCTACCGGTGTAAAAATTTCAAAAGGTGTGCTCACTCGCTTTACTAATAAGTCACTATCGATTTGATCTGCTTCATCAAATAGCTCTCTAAGCTGATCTAATTCTTGTTCATTCGCTTCTATTTCAAACTCATGATTGTTGCCTTCTCCTTGAGGGAAAATTTCATGATTTCCAACACTGACCCAATAAATCATTTTGTTCATCTTAGATCATCTCCTTATAAGTAGGTTCCATCCTTTACCCATTAAGGACTTTGATGAAACAATAATAGCTGCCCACGCCTCGGTCAGACATCTACCTTAGACTTCTGTTCTGTGTCGCACTTCCTTTACCAGGTTTGCTGTTTCTTGACGATCCACGACATGAAGCTTATTTAGGATGTTTATGACATAATATATCTGCTTAAGTTGCAGGGCGCGGACGAAGATCGTAAACCAACGTGCGAATTTCGGCAATGGCACTGCGAATATTCGCACGAATCTTCACGAGCATCGCTTTAGCTTTAGTTGGATAATCACCTACTTCTGCTCTGCGGTTGCGGAGGTATAGATCAGTGCATCCAGCTGGGTGGAACCCTGCAGTTGAAGGCATCCGAAGAAGCATAACTCCCCTCCAAATACCATCATCCTCTCATACTCTAACTTTTTCGCTTACAAGTGTTTTACAACTTGTTTATTTGGTTAAAGTACTGTGGGAGCGTAACGTGAAGATTTCAACAAACTTTAAAGCAACCTTCAGTTTGTTCTCAGCTAAGACTTGTACACTAAATATACTTAGTATAATTCAGAAAAGAGGATATAGTTATGAATAAGAAACGGGTAGCTATGATTGGTACACTTGCATCTGCTATCACCTTTGGTGATGGAGCTTGGGTTGATAAAACAAGTGCTCGTACACCTAATCAATTCGATACCTTAAAAATAAAAACACCCTTACGATCTGCTCTAAATTCAGAAGCTGCCAATAAGGATAAATTTTTAGAAGCGCTCGGAGCAGGTTCAGATGAAGAAGTTCATGATGCTTTAAACAATGGCAAATCCCTAGCGGCTATTTCAGATGACAACAATAAGGACATACAGATCATAATCGATCTACATCTCGCAGAGATGACCGCTCAATTAGATTCGCGACTAGCAAGTGGTAGCCTTTCCTTCATGCAATATCAGGCTCAGAAGTCAGAACTAGCCGAAATCCTTACAAGAAGCGCATTCGGTCGAAATAGTTTTTAACTCTCTAAATGACTATAATTGAACAATAAAGGATACCAACCTATAAGTTTTATTGAAGTCCATTATGACCAATAATAATGTGTTTATAATGTTACATTTTTATCTACGTAATAAGAATGGATAGAGTCCTCAGAAAACATCTGATTCTCTATCCATTTTTCTTGATTGTTTTTCAATTACATTTTGACTTGGTAATGTTCGAAGAAAATAGAGTCTTTGATTCTCACGCTTATGTAAAAAACTGCCCAAGCCAAGTACAAAACTGATTCAAAATTCCCCTCTTTTGCGGCAAATGAATACAAATGCTGGTGGGAAATTTAAGGGGACAAAATGAATTTCTTCAATATCAAAATCTATGGAAAATTGATTTTTCATTTGCTTAGAATATTGAAAAGCAATAAACAAACCGTTTGACTTTAACGACATAAGAATATTTTTCATCAATTGATCTCGAATAACTTGATGAAAATTAAAGAAAGGGAGTCCACTTAGTATGCAGTCCAGTTGATGGATTCTTTCTCTTCGGATAATAGCGTTAAGTTGGCATGCATCTGAATAACATTTAAAATTAGGATATTGAATTTCTAACATCTTTTTTAAATGATTTTCTTTCTCAAACAATAAAACCTTCGTATGCGTTTGCTTATACTCTTGAATATATTTTGTTATTACTCCGGTACCGGAACCGAGTTCAGCTATACTATCTAATTCGTCCCAAGGAATAGAACATATCATTTTCGAGCAAAGAAATTTTGAACTAGGCGTTACGCTTCCCATTTCTTTCGGGGAATTTAAAAACTTTTTAAAGAAAAGAAATTTTTCTTGGATCGATGTATTTAAGTTCATAATTATTTGTCCTCTCTTCTATGCGACGGATCATGCCGTTTTGATAATAACTACTTGTTATCCGTTTCTCTACATTGGTGATGCATCGGATCGTTATATTATCATTGCAGAATTAATTGAACCCAAACAAAAGAAGAGCTGATCATAGGATCAGCTTCACCCAACTTGTTACTTTAAAATTTAGGAACAATATAATGGATTAGAAAATACAGAATGCCAAAGAAAATAATTAGGTATGCCGCATACTTGATAAATGTAGTTAATACCGAGCTTGAATCGGATTTTTTCTCAATATGTGTTTCTTTTTTATCAATATCATTGGATAAGTTCATGGTCAATTGTCCTTGTTTATATCTTCAATAATTTCTTGTTACTATTTATTTAACCATTAATTGCAGAAACCAAAAAAAATGATCTACAACAAAATATTGAACAAAAGCTAAACCCTTGATTATCAAGGGTTTAGCTTTTGTTTTATGGTGACTTGAACAGGGAACCTGCGACCTCTACCTTGTCAATTTGTGATTTGGCTTTGAAATCTTCTACAGGTGCACTTATAAAGATGGCGGAGAGGTTTTCCTTCTTTTCAAACAATTCCGGAAAATACTTTTGAAGTTCCAAATAATTCTTGCTCATTAGATGAATCCTCCTTTTATTATTCGAATTTGTAATTAACCACTATTTTCATATATTAAACCAAAATCACAAAATTGAAACAGGCAAATAAAAAATAAATAAAGACCTAACCGTTTATAAGCGTTTGGTCTTGATGTACTTTGTATTTAACTCTAATAAATTGGTTTTTTTTCCAATGGGATAGATTTTTATTTTTAAGAAACTTCAGAAATACTCGTTAGATCGATTAGACGTTTGATAGATGCTGGTATTTCACGAACTGTAAATGGAGCATTTAACTCATCGCGTATTTTTAATACTGAAATAATAATACCTATTCCCGTATTGTCGATATATTCTAACCCCTTGAGATTCAATATTAACGGTTTCTCCACCTGATTAACAATGGACTCCAAAGCCGAATGCAATTGAGGTGCTACAGATAGATCAAGCTCTCCACTTAAATAAAACACATATTCTTCATCATTCTCTTGCTGATCAATTACAAATTTTTCAATATTCATATGTTTCACTCCTACACAAATTGAGAAAAAATCCGTTTGGGTTCAATTAACCATCCATAATCCGTGCGTGAGGTTTTCCAGTAATGTTGATGTGAATCAATAATTTCCATTCTCGCCAATCCTTTCATTAAATACTTGCTATGTAAACAAGCCGTTAAAAAAATCACCTAAGGGGTGAGTTCTATTTATTGAGCTTCTTCTAATTCCCATTCATTGATTTGATAGTCGTTTTGCTTATAATTCATAAAAGCTTGAGCGACCTCCTTAAAATGTTTATATCTCTCTCTAGGATGATCGTTCAACCATATGCTGAATTCAGCCACCTCTTGTCGATTCATACAGAACTCCCCATTTTTAGCCAATTTCATGCTTGCTTCCTCCTTTTAGTGTTATTAGTTTTTTCGCTGTAGAAGTAAAAACATTTGTGATTTGCCCTATGTCGCTAAATGAATTAAATAAAAATCCAATGTATTCATTTTTCTACGCTGTTAAGAAGAAAGTACCCGATAAATCAGATTTTGAAACATCAAAAACGGCTCTATTCAAAAATGAATAAAGGCATTCGTTGCTATAGTATTATTTGTTAGCGAAATGCTGCTCCAACACTACGCCTATTCATTCCCTATTCGTAAATGGCTTCGCTAGAAGAAACATCATTCAAACGTTATTGGATTACCAACCTTTTTTGCAGTTTCATCAACGTTAAACCGCTCATATTACTCTTGCACACAACCCAGATTCGTCCCCAAGTAAGAAGCCCAAGGATCAAGCTTTATATCACTTTTAGTCATAAGTTTCACTCCTATACATTCATACATAAATAACTATTACCTAAATCATGGGTTACTATAACATACTCAAGAAGCTAAGAGCCTATGTGAGATTACCTTATTAACACAAACCAATGGACTGATTCAAAATTAATGGTTCAGGTTTATATATAAAGAAGACATATTGTATTTCACTTATTCTGAGATTCAGTGGAATCAGAGGGGACATGCTGAATAGATGAATGACCCCTCATCAGGTTGAGGGATCTTCTTTATCACTTAAGATTCCGCATGAAATGTGGAAAATTGGCAAAAACTAGAATTGGAGGAGATTGTTATGAACGAGGTTTACGTAAATAAAAAACCAAGCCAAGAGTTTGTAACATGGCTGCAGCAATCTAAACAAAATTATCCTGAGCTCGCCGAATACTTAAAAAATCGTGTCACAATGGAACAGGCAATTGGTTACGTTATAGCCGCCATGAGTGCCGAAGGCTACTTCGATCCTGTAGATGCTGGTGCCATATTGCTCACACTTATTGAACAGCAGTTTATTTATTTAAAGCCGGAAGAGGCTGAGCAATTCTATTTACGTTCCATTCATCGGGCAGCTGAAGAGCAAGTAACTGAGGAAATGTTGTAGTTAAATAAGGAGGAACAAATATGGGACATTATATCGAGGTTGAAAAGAATGTAAAGCTCTACGTAGAGGATATTGGTGAAGGCAAACCCGTTGTATTTATTCACGGATGGCCATTGAATCATAAAATGTTTGAATATCAATATAACCAGTTCCCCAAAGAAGGATATCGCTGTATCGGCATCGATCTTCGCGGGTATGGTAAGTCTGATACGCCTTGGGAAAATTATTCGTATGATAGAATGGCAGATGATATTCATGCGGTTATTGATGCACTTAAGCTTGAAGTAATTACGCTCATTGGGTTCTCCGTAGGTGGCGCTATTTCCATTCGTTATATGGCCCGTCATTCGTGTCACAAGGTAGTTAAGCTAGTACTAATTGGTGCTGCTGCTCCAAGTTTTACACAACAAGATCACAATCCTTATGGCAGTAAGAAGGAAGAGGTTAATGAAACCCTTGCTGCTACATGCGTAGACCGTCCGAAGATGATCGCTACTTTCGAGAAAAACTTCTTAGCAACAAAAGTCAGCGTGCCTTTTGGTGATTGGCTGCACGGTCTTTCTGTAGAAGCTTCTGGAGTGGGAACAATTAAGTTACTTGAATCGCTTCGTGATGAAGATTTATCAGAGGATCTACCCAAAATCCAGACTCCTACCGCCATTTTTCATGGAATGCTTGATAAAATTTGCCCTTTCGAGTTCACTAAGATCATGCATGAACACATTCAAAATTCGAAACTCATTCGTTTTGAGCAAAGCGGGCATGGACTTTTATTCGATGAACAGGAAAAATTCAATAATGAGCTGATTGGCTTCTTGAGGAATTAAATTTTGCTTCCTTTATTAAACTACCGTTTTGTGAACAGTAGATCAAGCAGTATGTACGTATACCCGTGGGCCCTTCTTACTGATACTCGTTTATAGCCACTCTACCCTATAAAACAATCTCGATTTGTGGCTATTTCTCCTTCCTTTCCATAGAAAATAAAGCTGTTTCTTCAGAGTTGATATATTCACAGAGAAATATGGTTTTGACCACTTTTCCTAACTCTCCTAACGCTTGATATGTCTGATGCTTAAGATTGTTCCGTGTAAAACGCCGTCAATTCATATGGCAATACTTGATTTAGAGCTCAGCGGTGATGTCGCTTGCGATAAGTGAACCAGTGGAATGACGTTTGGCGACGGCACGGTCGCCTGCCGCACCGTGCAAGTAAACGACGAGGCAGGCAGCCTGCTCGGCGGTCAGGTTTTGTGCCAGCAGGCTGCCCAGCATGCCTGCCAGCACATCGCCCGCACCAGCGGTGGCCATCCCCGGATTGCCCGTCGTGTTCACATACACGACGCCTTCGGGGTTGGCGCACACGGTGCGCGTGCCTTTCAGCACGAGCGTCACGCCGTGCTGAAGCGCATAGCGGCGCGCGTGGCCGATGCGATCCCGTTGCACATCGTGCACGGAAACATCTAGCAGGCGCGCCATTTCACCCGGATGAGGCGTGAGAATCACCGCTGTATCCCTGCTTTGCCACGACGCGAAGTCTGTCGCATCGGCGATTATGTTCAGCGCGTCCGCATCCAGAACAAGCGGACACCTTGTTTCTTCCCAGATCGCACGAAGCCATACGTCGTCCTGCGGAAAGCGTCCCAAACCCGGACCTATAACGAGCGCAGCTTTTTTATCTGCCAATTGGATCAATTCATCGCTTGAAGTCTCCGCCCAATCACCCCGATCTTTATCAGCAATGCCATGCAGCATAATCTCTGGCATCCGTCCCATCATAGGCTCCAGCAATTTCCTAGGCAATGCCCAAGAAACCAGTCCACAACCAGTGTGTAAAGCAGCATTCGAGCACAATAAACCCGCCCCGCTCATATGTCTTGTTCCTGCGACAATCAATACATGACCATAGGTCCCCTTATTGGAATCGGCTTTTCTTGGTAGCGTTAGATCTAAATCAAATCGCTCTTTAAATAAGGGCTCGTGCAGCAAAAAAGTTTGAATCCCTTGCTGTTTGGCGTATCTTTCAGGTATTCCAATCGGTCTTACAACCACAGCTCCAGCTGCTTCTGCTCCTGGATATTGCACTAGCCCGCACTTCAAAAAAGCAAGTGCAACCGTAAGAGAAGCATGAATACAAGGTTCGTAAACCGCTCCAGTACTAGCGTCTAAACCGCTGGGAATATCAATTGCTACAATCGGCAAGCCGCTTGCATTTGCTTCGTCAATAAGTGATGCATAGGGCTCACGGGGCGCTCCCTTATTACCTGTGCCTAACAGCCCATCTACAATCCCATCATAGCGCTGCCAATCAATGGACTGCAAAGGATAAAGCAGTGTGGGGATACCCAAACGAATAACAATTTCCAACTGTAAAAGAGCGTCTGTTTTCCATGTAACATCCGTCCATTCTGCAAGCACCTCAGTAAGAACCAAAGTGACCTCAAAGCCAGCTTCACTTAAATGCCGCGCCGCAACAAGTCCATCTCCGCCATTGTTCCCTTTACCTACAAGCACAAGCCAGCGACGTTGTTCAGCTTGAACTCTATAAGATTTCCGCTCACAAAAGGCCTGAACCTCATGAGCTACCGCTCGCCCTGCATTCTCCATTAATACAATAGCAGAAATACCGATAACATCTATCACATGATGATCCAGATTACGCATTTCTTCTGCAGTCACAATATACATTAGCCATCTCCCTTTACAAAAAAAAGATCTCCAACCAAGGGCTGTAGATCTTTAGTTTAGACATGAATCCATAAAAGAAACCTAAGACTATTTAAACCTTTATCCAGTACTTGAACCAATTCTGAACATATATATGTATGCAGGCTACACCTGTTTCATTCCTCTAGCAAATGGTTAATAATGAATAACTAGCTTGCCAAGCAAGTTTTGTTAAAAATAAACTATTGGAGGAATAAACTATGGCTGAACAAACTAAAGTATATACAGTGAATAACATCCTAGAGACACGTAATAAGATTGCGGAGCTAGAACACGAAGGCTATGCCAAAGAAAAAATCTTCGTCCTGACACATGATAAAAAAAGGACAGAACATATTAGTGAACACACGGATGGCAATGAAATCGGTATCGCTGAAGAAGGCATCCTGACGGCAGTCGGTAACTTATTTCGCTCGACAGGCGATGAACTGCGGGCTAAGCTAAGATCAGTAGGCGTTTCGAAGGAGCATGCCGAACAGCTGGAAGCGGAAATGGACAAAGGTAAAATCGTCGTACTAACCTGGAGCGGCACAACCTATGACAATGATAACTTTGACCCCAATATTGGTTATTTTGGCTACGTCCCGATGATGTAAGATTCGATATTTATGAGAATCATGCAAAACCCTCTGAAATCATTGATTTCAGAGGGTTTTTTGTGGAAAAAGGCTCCATACTGAAGCTTACAAATAATGGTATCCGGGAACCGTCAAGAAGTCTCCAAAATTCTCGGCGATCGTCATCTCAGTGAACAATCGGCTCGTGTCCAGGCAATTATATTTTCAGCACAATCTCCACAACGGTTCCTTTGCCCGGCGTGCTTTCGAATGAAATCGCGCCCTGATGGCTTTCGATAATTTTATAGTTTACCAGCATGTCCAGCCCTTCGCCGTTTTCTTTGGTTGGTTTGGCGGATTCATCCAGCTTGGGCGGCTTACGCTTCGGGATCTCCGCTCCGCTGTCGCTGAAGCTGATGACTGCGGTTTTGCCAGCGGCCACCTTCACTTTAACGATCATATTCCCACCTTGCGGCATGGCGTCAATGCCATTGCTGAGAATATTAATGAATAGCTGCTTAAGTTGGACTTGAACACAATTAATGAAGAGGACGGGCACAGAAAACTTCACCAAGATTTCCACTTTTTTTAGAAGGGCCTGTGGTTCAAACAGCGCAATGACATCCTGCAGGATGTCCACGACATCTATATTGGCAAATCTCGTCTTTAGCGGCGGAGCCAGAATGAGCAATTCATTGATCATCGCTTCAATTCGATCCAATTCAGAAGTCATGCTTTCACTCGATTTGGTAAACTCCTTTAAGGATAGGAGCGGATTGCGGATCTCTTGTGTGATTCCTGCCGCTAATTGACCTGCGACCGCCAGCATTTCGGAAATATGCATTAGTTCCAAAACACCGTTCTGTTTGGCGGTTTCCTCAGACAAACTTGTCCGCCTTTGCTCCGTTATATTGACGCACGTTATAACAACGCCTTCTTTCAAGTTGTCGATCGAAAGATAAGGCAGGATTTTAATTGCGAACCATTCGCCTTTTAGGTTTTGTGCTTCATTCTCGATCGGTTTGCCCGTGAGAAGCACCTTTCTTGCGTCAGTTGCCAAATGTTCGTACTTTAAATTGTGCGAAAGGTCGCCAATCGACAGTCCAATCTGCTTTTCCTCCAAGTTAATCTCTTTGGTCGCGGCCGGAGTGAATTTGCGAATATTCAGCTTTCCGTCCAGAAATACAGTCGCAATGTTGGTACTGTTGAAAAAATTGGACATATCGGTATTTAAATCAGTCAATTCTTGAATTTTAAACTGGTATTCATTGTTTACCGCGACCAACTCTTCATTTCCCGATTGCAGCTCTTCATTGGTGCTTTGCAGCTCCTCATTGGAAACGATCAGTTGATCGTTAGCCGTTTCTAACTCTTCAATCGAAGTTTCCAGCTCTTCGTTTGAGGTTTCCAGCCTTTGGTTTAATGCTTGCAATGAATCCTTGGCAAGCAACAACTCTTGGTCCAAAACTTCGATATGTTGGCTGATATTGCCTTTCAAGTTGAAAGACATCTGGATCTTGTTCTCCTCATTAATATCTTCACCGCCGCTCTCTCCCTGCTTTTCTGCTTCCTCGAAGAAAAGGATCATCAGCTTTTCATTCGTTGAATGGACGGTAAAAGATTTAACAGTCAAATGAATAGAATGTCGTTTATGATTATCCTTTATGGCGACATCGCGATAAAGAACATCTTTTTTTTCTTTCCTTGCTTTATGAAGGGCTGTTCCAATGATAATCGATAAATATTCCGGGATCATTTTAAACAAATTAAGGCTTGGTTTGCCCTTGGGGATCGATAAATATTGATTGGCATCTCCATTGATATGGATAATGTCATTATTCTCATCCACAATAATGCAAGCGGCCACATATTCTTCAATCAATTTAGTATAGATTGTATCCAATTTGAGTATTTTTTCAGTTTCCTTTAGCCTAGTAATGATTTTATTTTTGTGGAGCAGCTTTTTCTCGTTCTCACCATTGCCCAAAACCAAGGAGCTTTCTGTATACAAGTGTTTATTCTCTTTGTGTTGATATATATTCCATTTATTATTTAAAGGAATAAATAAATTCGTTAACTTCCCCAACGTTTCGCTTGGTCCTAAAAAGAGGCAAGCTTCCGATTTTAAAGAAAAATCAAATATGGAGATCACTTTCCTCTGCGCTTCCGGCTGCAAATAAATCAGCAAATTTCGACAGGATACCAGATCCATTTGAATGAAAGGCGGATCAATGAGCAGATTGTGCTGCGCGAAAATGACCATTTGGCGGATTTCTTTATTCACTTTGTAATGGTTTCCATCGAGCGTGAAATAGGCCTTCAAGAGCTCCGGCTGAACATTATTCGTAATGTTTTCAGAGTAAACGCCTTTGCTTGCTGTTTTAATGGCATCCTTGTCCAAATCGGTTGCGAATATCTTAACTTCAAATGTCTCTTCAGTTTCCTCCATATATTTTCTCATCAGAATAGCAATGGAGTATACTTCCTCTCCAGTAGAGCAGCCAGGCACCCAAACCCTAATTTTTTTTTCCAGCCGTTGGCGCTCGAAGATGCTCGGAATTATCTTATCCGCTAAGATTGAGAATGCAATAGGATCACGGAAAAACTCCGTGACACCAATCAATAAATCCTTTTGCAGCGCAGTGACCTCGTTTGCATGATGGTACAAATATTTGTTGTATTCCTTAAGGTATTGGAATTGCTGAAGGCCCATCCGCCTTTGGATGCGGCGCATCACGCTGGCCTGCTTATAAACGGAAAAGTCCGTACCCGATGCTTGCTTGATGATGGAAAACAAGGTTTTCAGTTCTACTTCAATCGATTCTTTGGTCTGGTTCATATAAAATTCAATATATTCGATGATGTGCTGAGGCATGTCCTGTGGAGAGAGAATGTAATCGGTGCGATCGATTTCTATATCGCTTCCAGTTAGGCGAACAGGCTTATCTGTATTCTTCTCCTCAACCATAATCAGTCCATTGACTTGGGCAATCGCTTCAATTCCACGCGTACCATCAATCCCATTACCAGAAAAGAGGATTCCGATCGTATTGCTGCCGAAGCCTTTAACTAGTGCTTTCATAAAACGATCGGCAGGCATATTAGGTGACTTTGAATCGGAAGAATACTCCGTCAAATGGATTTTTCCCGCACGAAAGGCGATGTCATGCTGGGGAGGCAGCAGATAAATGCAATCCGAAAGAATCTCCATCTGATTTTCCGCATGAAAAATCTTTTTATTGGTATGCTTGGAAAGCTGCTCAATCTGAATCGCTTTAGATTTTGTCGTGCCAAGCTGCACGATCACATAAGACATGCCATGAACGATATCCAAATGGTCTAAAAATTGCTTCAACGCTCCCAGCTTTAAGGAAGAAACTGCAATTCCGACCACACTGAATTCTTTGATTCTATCTTTCGTCAGATCGCTTTCATTACCCAATTGCATATCCATCTCACATGATCAATTTCCTTCCCAGTCTTTCTTTGCGTTTCCTCGACAATGGCCCAAATTATAACCATCATGCCCGTTGCGCCTCAAGATACATTGGTTGTATTATTGCTTCTAATTAAGCTGGATTTACGAATTATTGATCTCAATCCATATTACCATAATTCGAAAAACCATGTTCAGATTATTAATATTCCCTTGCTACTTTTATTTCGCATAATCCCCTTATCTTTCGATAAAGGAAACAAATAAGCCGGAGGTATGGTCATTCGAGGGGGATCTAAAACCAAATATAGATCAATATAACCAGCTGGAATATGATATGCTTTTCGGTAAGCGATACTTAGTTAATTTCATCGAACACGACTTTTTAACCATAGGACCGCATCCCAGCTACAACTTAGAGTTTAAAAATAAATAGTGGGACTGAAACAGCAAAAACCGCCCGTGGGCGGTTTTTGCGATTCTGTTATGCGATATCAAACTGACCATTATTGCTTTGGATTAATTGAATCGCTTCTTCATAATGCTCCTCAGCGATTTCACCAGATAAAAAAGAACGATAAATATTAAATTTTTCCTCGCGTTGTTCTTGCACTAGCCCATCTTCGACTATAACCGGTGGTATGGCTCCCAAAATCCCATTATTCACATAGGTAACTCCACCCGTCATAACTGGCACTGCCAATGGCAACTGATCATCCGATCCATTGTCTTCCAGCAGCGCGATTTCTAACTTCGTTGCATCCAACTTAATAAGAAGGTTCTTGACATGTATCGCTTCGTCTTCTCTTTGAAAATAAGCTTGTAATTTTTCCATCATATTCAGCACCTCAATTAAATTTAATAGTCTTCTTACAATACATTTACCCTTCTAGGTACGTATTGAATCAGGCCAAAAATCAACGCGGTACATTGTGTGCAATGCGACAACATGGTGGAAAGGGAAAAGATTTTTCATTCATTAATTCTTGTATTGCTGTGGATATGCTGGGTTTTTATCCAAGGTGATCACACGTGGGATTTGCTTATGTGGAGAGAACAAAGCCTTTTTAAAGAAGCGCTTTACTGCCTGTATATCTCGATTTTCAGACAATATGAAATCAATGGTTTTCCCCATCTGTTGATTTGATTTTTCTCTATGTTATCACGGTTGCATTCTTTGCACCAACATCAGCTAATCTCCCCTTAAGACCTCATCTATTGCCGAGAGGCTAAAAAGTTAAGCTCTCCATAATTTCACGTAGACTAAGCTCCGCACAAGCCATGGAAGTATCCGCAACACCATAATACATCTTCACAATGTCAGCGTCGACAACTACCCCACAGGAGAATACGACATCTCCAAAGAAGCCATTTTTCTCATATTCCGCATCAGGCTCCAAAATCGGTTTGTCGGAACGTGCGATCACATGACTGGGGTCGTTCAAATCCAACAAAACAGCACCCATACAATATCGATGATTCGGTGTAGCGCCATGGTAGAGGACTAGCCAGCCTTGCGACGTCTTGATCGGGACCGCTCCGCCACCCATCCTGCCATTATCCCACAATCCCTCGCGAAGCCCGATCAAATGCTTATGATTGCCCCAATGCAGCAGGTTCGTAGATTCCGCTAGCCATATTTCCGGAGCACCGATACTTTTGGTTGTCGGGCGGTGCAATGCATAATACATCCCATTTACCTTCTCAGGAAAAATAACCACATCCTTGTTGTCTGGACAGAAGATCATTCCAAGATGCTTTAGATTCACAAAATCGTTCGTGCTAATCATCTTTACACCGATCCCTATCGGTGAAACAGCAGAGTAATAAATGTAATACATGTCGTCAATTTGGGTGACTCGCGGATCTTCGATACCAAATGTTTCCTGTTCACTAGAAGGATAGACCAAAGGCTTCTCATCCACTGTAAAATGATGCCCATCCTTGCTCCGAGCAATCCGAATATAAGAGATTGAAGTTAGATATGCGAAAGAAGTACTTTTCGTTCGATCTTTAATCACACGAGGATCGGAAAAATCGTAACGTTCATCGTCCCTATTAAACTCAATTAGATCTAGCTTTTGGGTTTGGATATTATAAACAGGTGCAAAGACAATCTTCGAATCAAGGCTTATTGGGCGCTCCGCGATCCGCAGCAGCATCAGGATCTCTCCCTTATAGCGAGCAATCCCTGCGTTAAACGCACCAATCACCTCATAATTTGGGTGATGCGGTTTAATATCTGCGGGAGTAAGTAGCGGGTTTTCTTCGTAACGGTAGGTTGTAATCCTGCTTGTAACCTCCAGTTTTTCAAATTTGCGAAAAGGATCCGTAATCATAATGCGATGCGCTTCCGCATCGCATACACCCACGTATAATTCTGCAGTACCGTCCGATTTGCGGACAAGCCCCCCACTAAATACAACATCAACCAAATCAGGACGTTTTGCTTTACCTGGAAGAAACTTGGATCGAACTGCAATGAGCTCCATATCCGAATGTGCACCTGTTTCCGGATCTAACACGAATATAAGGGGACAGTAGTGACGATTGTGTAATTCATCGTAGTATCCGATATGTCCAAGAACGCCAATCCAACCATTTGCAAGAAGTTGAGCTTCATTCGCCCCTCCCCACTCGGTATCGATGAACTGACCCTCAAGCAGCGATACATTGTCGATAAATTCAATCGTTAAATCAGCAAGGGACGGAATTCGCCCAAAACCAATTTTACCGAACCCCCCTTTTACTCCCTGAGGTCGCGTAAGCACACCGATCTGGCCATCCTGTAATTGAACCAAACGAATATCTTTCATTCCTTCTGGACCCGTAAAAAACAGCTTCAGCTTGTTAATCCCAGCTCCTTTATAAATCACTGTTTTCCAGCCGTAGATGTTTTCCTTTGTTGGGAACGGATGCGGATAAATTTCCACACCACCTAATAAAAGCTCGCCATCAATAAACGTAAAAAATGGGTCCTGCAGTTCAAATGTGGGCGCATTCTCACGTACCCTCCACTCCCCATTCCGCTGCACAAAAAACATAATATGCGAATGCTCACTATCCTGAGATTCAACCCGGCCAGCAATCACAAGCTCATCTTCATCGAGAAATGGAGCCGTAATGTTATAGACATCCTTGTCCTCCACACCCTTAAAAACAAACTTTATCGGATCTAATACCGGTTCCATTCGAGTTATATATTCATCTAGAAGTTTGACATAAGATTTAACCTCGGTTTTCATCAACAGCATCCTTATTAGGCTCCTTTTATTTTAAGCTGAATTGCATGCCTTCTTTAAGTTTCTTCCCAAAAATGATAAATATTAAAATAATCGGCATCGTTAATAACACGGAAGCCGCATACATCGGACCCGGATAACCGGCATAAGGGCCAAACATCTGCGATAAGAGAACGTTTAACGTCAGCTTGTTGTCACTTTGCACCACAATCATATCCCAGAGCAATTCGGTCCATCTTTCCATCAACAGGAACAAAAATATCACAGTCGTGATGGATTTCGCCATCGGCACCATAATTTTGTACAAAATTTGAAATTCCGTTGCTCCATCCAGCTTAGCTGATTCAATAAATGTTGTTGGAATGGCTTTGAAAAAATTGGTGTACATAAATACAGCCCACAAGCTCATCGCCTTCGGGATGATCATGGCCCAGTAGGTATCGTACAAGCCTACCTTCTGAACGACCAAGAAATTAGGAATAAGCAAAATAATCGCTGGAAAAAACATCTGAAACAATACCATATTATTGATAATGCTTTTTCCCCTAAATGCTATTTTTGCCAGGGCATAAGACACCATAATCCCAAAAAACATCATTAAAAAGGTAGAGCTTATCGAAACGATGATACTGTTAAAGAATGAGTTAAGCCAGGGTCGTGGCACCCCAGCTTCACCGCCTGAAAAAAGCCAAGAGTAAGAATGAGCCGAATACTTCGTAGGGATCAGCTTGCGATCCACTTGGCTCCAGTCCGCAAAGGAATGCAGAATCATATAGAGGTACGGAAACACCAATAGCACCAGCAGAATAGTTGCAAAAATGTAACGAATGATTAATCTGGATTTTCGATTATGTTTAGACCCAACCATTCCGTTTCCCCCACAATTCTAAGCATTTTTTAATGATGTAAATGGAAATGAAGGTCACGATTGAAGCAATAATCGCTATAGCCGAGGCATAACCTGCTTGCAGGTTCTTAAATGCTTGCGTGAAAATCTCCATTTGCCATGTGTTGGTGGCAAAATTCGGTCCCCCACCTGTTAGTTGATATACCTCTGTAAAAATTCCAAATGTCACACCGACCGACAAGATCAATGTGGTGTACAAGGCTGGGTAAAGCAACGGCAGTGTAATCTTCCAAAATCGTTGTCTATCCGTGACGCCATCAAGCGCAGCCGCTTCATAAACCGCTTTATCTATACTTTCCAAGCCCGAGGTGAGGATCAAGGCATAGTAACCGATAAATTTCCAAGCCAGAATGACCGCCACAACCACCAGTGCGGAAAACGGTGTACCCAGCCAGTCTATTTTCCAATTGAACTGTTTGCGCAGTAATTCATTTATTGGACTATTGTAAGATAAAAATCCTTTGGCAATTAGCGAAGCAACCACGCCAGAGGACAAGTACGGCAGGAAAAACCCGATCAAATATAAGCTTTTCCAGTTTGGAAGTCCGGAAACTAACACAGATACGCCTGTAGAAAGCACAGTGACGAGCGGAACAAAAATAATCAAAAATTTAAATGTAACGAAGAAAGCAGCTTGGACTGCTGGACTGTGCAAAGCATTCACAAAGTTTCCAAAGCCGACAAAATTAAATGTGGGAGCAATCAAATCCCAGTCGGTAAAAGCCAAATATAATGACCAAATCAACGGGGCCAGAAAAAATACAAGTGCATATACCAGATAAGGGCTGGTAAATAACCAGCCCAGCCTATTATTCTTCGCTTCCATTATTTAAGCTTCCCTTCGATCGCTTTTTTCATATTGTCCCAGGCAGTCTGAGGGTCTATCTGGCCTAACACCACTTTATTCAAAGCTTCTTGCCCAATGATCGCTTGGAGTTCATTAAATTTAGCATTGTCCATTGGCGGAATGGCATTGGGCACAGCATCCGCATACAACTTCAAGGCTGGATTCTTATCAAATATAGGTTTAAAAGTTGCATTAGTGGCTAAATCATCCCTCGCTGGTGGCAGATTGGTTTTCTCAAACCATGTTAAATCATGCTTGGGGTCAGAATAAACCCATTTGATGAAAGCCATAGCAGCATCTTGTTTCTCTTTAGGTGCAGCCGCATAAACGACTAAGCCTTTCGTATCGGCAAATGTTTTGCGATTGTCAGTTGGCATACCATCCGGTACAGGTGGAGCGGCTAAGGTATAGTTTATATTGAATTTCAATTCCGGGAACTTTTCTGTCCAGTAGCTGAATGTCCATGGACCCACATCTGTGAAAATACCAACTCCCGTTTCAAACGGATCCTTAACGTTCTCAGCAAGTAGTGCTTTTTCTTTACGTAGGCTGTCGAATAAACCTAACGTCGCCACTCCAGCCTTATCATCTGCGACAAATTTACTACCTTCAATAAATTTATTACCGTTGGATGCAGCATCATAGATCATGAAGAAATCAAACCATCTTTTCCATGCGGTCGGGTCAGCTAAATCCGCTTTCGCCCATACATATTTATCTGGATATTTAGCTTTTAGTTTCTTAGCCACATCAAGCATTTCACTATATGTTTTAGGTGGCTCATTAAAGCCTAGCTCTTTAAGAATATCCAATCTCCATCCGAATAACATCGCGTTCGAGTAAATCGGCAACACATATTGGTGACCATCCGCAAATTTCCATGGAGTAATCGTGCTTTCCATTTTGCGCCCGGCAATAATGTCATTAAAGCCCGTCATTGTATCCAGCGCTACTAATGCTTTACTTGCGGCAAGCTGTGCAGCAAACCCGCGCGAGATGTTCTCGGTCATAGTTGGTACGTTGCCACCAGCAATAGCCGCTTGAATATTGGCTTCCGAGCTTGGAGTTTCCTTCATCGGACTCACATTTATATGGACGTTAGCATTCACCGTTTCATACTCTTTGGCTAATGCAGTCCAATAAGCTTGCTGTGGTGGATTAGGCGCTGTCCAGAATTCAATCGTTGTTTTCGCTGTTCCACTAGCGGATGGTAGATTACTTCCCTTTGAACACGCTGCCACCATTGTGATCATCAACATAAATATTAATAACATGGATATTCTCTTGTTCATCTGAATAAGCCTCCATTTCATTTTCTATATTTCTATCATCTCAACAAATGCTAAACTTATTCCAACTTCATTCAGAATAAAAAACAATAAAATAACCTTTGGTATCTAGAAAAATGGTATCAATTTTCGTTACCACCTATCTATCTAAGTATCTGTTTTTCTTTCTCCTTTTCAAAAACAATGTATCTTCAGCGACTAGACGGTCAATTCAGTTGTTTTTATTATATATACCCAATTGATGCTAGACTAAACAATGGAAACGGATAATCGAGAGTGCAACAATAAAAGCATTCTAAGATGAGGTGTTTGACAATGACTAAAAAGTACGACAAAGAGTTTAAGATTGAAACGATTAGTCTCATTCAAAAAGAAGGTAAACCAAGCCCAAGGCATCATGCAGCCTCCTCTCGATAATTTCTCTTGAATATTGATTTACCTTATACGCAAAAAATCACCTCAACATTGATTTTTCCTTTGTGGCTATCTTTTTAAGCTCAGATCGTTGCTGTAACTATAATAAGTATTGGGAGCTATGCAGCGCTAAAGTGAAAGCTCCCCAGTGAATCGGAATCATCAGCTTCCCTTGCCACATCCAAATGAGCTTGCACGGTTTCCTCCGGCATCATATGGATACCAGCAGCCCAGCATTCATTATATTTGGCCGCATTCCATTAAGGTTAAATATCTCCTTTCGATTTCCCATAATCATTGACGGACAAAAAATGTGTGTATGTTTAAAATCCAGCGCTAGCGAGCAGTGGCGCGGGCTTCCGTTGATTCGCTTCGTTAATTTAGCTTTGCGGATAACTGAATAGTTAAAGAGCTGTCCAAAAGTAGTTAATTTACTAGACTGTTGCAAAATAACGCTGAGCTAGCCCTAAAGGACAGACTTGTGGTATGAATGGTCAATGGGCGAAAAACTAGGCGATATTAATCTTTAAGAAGGTTAAGATTTCCATCAGTGGCTTGCGTTCCAAAGCTTGATGGTAGACGTTGACAATGATTTGTCCGAAATATTCTTGCCTGATTCGGTAAACGACATCACCCAAAGTCATGGAATCTCTTGCCTTTGACCATTCATTGCGTTGAAATTCCAGATAGTTGTAGGTCAGAAACTGAATCGCCCAAAATCGCTCAATGCCCACATATGAAAGCAGTTGGTATTGGTCAAAGCCCAGCAGTTCTTTGAAATAACGATACCCCGTTTCAATATTCCAGCGCACGTGATAAAAACGTTGGATGGTCACGAGATCCAAGCTCTGATCCGTACATAGGATACAAGCCTGTGGCTTGCTTGAAGCGGTATAATCGTTTTTCCAAGACAGCAGAAGTTTGACATTCTCTAAATCGCTTAGAGGTCCTTCATATTCGTAAACCCAATACGTTCCCTGATTCTCCACCGTAACGGAGCGAAGATCAGACTTGTGGATGTATCGGGTGGAAAAATCGTCAATCGGAATCGAAATGCCTTGTGGACAAATGATTCTGTTCGTTTTTACTGCAGCAATGACGTGAAACCCCTTGCTGTTGCAAGTGTCGATGAGTTTCTTGCTCGTGTACCAACTGTCCATCAAAACGTAAACCAATTCATTTTCATCCGTTTCGTAGGCTTCAATCATTTCGATGGCCAAATCGTTCTTGCTCTTAAACGTTACACCGTGTGCTTTGCAGTATTCTTCACGGAAATAATTGCGAAAATTCAAAGCATAGGACGATTCACCACTGACGATATGAGAGGTGACGATACAATGAGACCAAACGCTTTTCCCTTCGTCATGGGCATAATGAAAGTCGAGCGATTCCATCTTCTTCGTCGATTTATCTTTCTTACGTGTTTATGAGGCCATTCTTTTGCCAACCTAATTAATATCCCGAATAGCAACCAGCAAAAAAACAAGTAAAGGGTAATAACCATTTAAGCCCACCCAGCTCAATACTGCTTCAATTTTCTATAGTAT
>JAQBPR010000088.1 GCA_028287395.1 Bacilli bacterium | reverse complement strand
AACTCATTTAAATCTTTGGTATACGGCCATGAGGCTAAATTCTCGCTTAAATCTGTAATCCATTTTTTTGCCGATAATAATTTCCCCTCTGTTGCCCAAGTGGTACATTCTGTTTGCGCGCTATTGGACGCCATCTTGATTGCGATTTCAGTATTTTCATACTTCCAATACTTCGGGGTAATCGTAACATTTGGATTCTTGGCCATAAATCGTTTGATTTTCGCTTCCAATGTCGCATTATCTTCCGTCCTGTCTGAAGGATAGGCATAAGCTGCAATATTTACCGGTCCTGCTAGGGATGGTGCAGCAATACTTGCCGCACGCGTTGAGTTTGGGGTATTGGCCGCAGTGTTGGTGCGCTCGCCTTTTGTTCCATCGCAACTTGTCAATATCATGAGCATGCCAAGTAAACAGATGGCTATGATCTTTGTCTTTCGCATTTCACTACACCTCCCGATTTACATGATGATCTACTGCCTTAATTTTTAATTTCAGAGGGACTGACTCCAAAATGTTTCTTGAAAATTTTGCTGAAGTGCTCTGGCGATTCATACCCGATTTCATCCGAAATCTCATATCTGCGTTTATCTGTAGTAAGAATAAGCCGCTTTCCCTCTTCCATTCTTAGCTTAGTCACATAATCCCAAAGATTAATGCCCACAATCTTTTTAAACAAATAACTTAAATAGTTTGGACTTAAAAAGACAGAATCTGCAATATCCTGTAATTTCAGACCTTTTTGACGGAAGTTTTGGTCAATGAACTGTATGGTACTATGAATAAAACTATTATTATCTTCATCAATTTGATTTTTTATTTGATTACTCCCGATTAGAGGAGGGCTCTCATGTTGGCCAAAATCCTCAATATAGAACACATTGTGATCTTTATGAATGTCACTCCAATGAACCGCTTCGTTGGCTTCTTTATAAATTTCCACCCAACTCTTAATGCCTTCCCGAATTCGGCTGATCCCAATAACACTTTTCATATTAATAAATGTCAGAAGATGATTATGCACCAGCTGCGCGATCATCGTTTGTTGATTCAAGCGGGTGGTATTGTTAATTTCTTCCTGCGAGAACTGTAAAACGACTGAAATTGAATTACTGGCACTATAGAAAACAATGCTTTCCCATTTGTTTAATGTTTCCTCGATGACATTTAATGAGGCATATTTTAAAAGATTCCGGTCGCGAAAAGAGCTGATTTCATGCTCAAACAAACCCGCTTTTGTTAAATCGAGCTTGATCACCAGCATACAATAAAAAGGCCCATCAAACCGATAGCCCAAATAGCTAAACACTTCATCAATCTCAGATTGATTAATCCCTTCTGAAACCAGCTCATTCAAGATATAATTTTTATTCGAGGTCATATCCTCAAAAGAAAATTTATGATTAAACGTAGCATCCGTTAAAGTGCGCAGCCGTGTTTCCCGCTCCAATAACAGAACCTTCGTCATGCGAACAAGCTCTATGGGACTAATCGGTTTCACGATATATTCCTTAACCCCAAACCTTAACGCTTTCTGGGCATACTCAAATTCCCCATGCGCAGAGAGAACAATCACAGGAATCGTCGGATTTTCCACAAAAATAGTTTCAATCAATTCAATGCCATTCATAAGATCCATTTGAATATCAGTTAAAACTAAATCTATCTTGTCTAAACGAATATAATCAAGCGCTTCAAATCCGTTATGGGCGATGAATATTTCTGAGATTGCTATATCGGAATTTAACAGGACGGAGGCCACACCTTTACAGATCATCGGTTCATCATCCACAACCAAAATATTATACATTCTGTCACCTCCGCTCTAGTTTAATCAACTTTCTCCTAAGCTGGCCGGAATAACGATAATAGCTTTTGTTCCAATGCCTGGCCTCATTTCATAGCTTAAACCGAAATCATCGCCAAAATGAAGCTTGATTCTTTTATTTACATTTTTGATGCCGAAGCCCTCATTGCGTTCAGTTTCTTCCAGAATAGCGTTTAACCTGTTGAAATCAGTTAATTTATAACCGTTATCTTCAATAACGATCTTTACCATCCCTTGGAAGGCTTTGACTGAAATCCATAATTGCCCTTCTTGCTCCATATTGCGAATCCCATGAATAATCGCATTTTCCGCCAATGGCTGTAAGACCACTTTGGGAATTAAAAATTGTTTGGCCGCTTCATCAATATCCCAATTTATATTAAACGAATAATTATGTCTTTTTAATTGCAGCCTTAAATACGCTTCTACGTGAATAAGCTCTTCAGAAATTTGAATTAATGCTTTACCTCGACTTAAACCAATACGCAATAACAACGACAGATCGTGAATCATCTCCGCTGACTCCGAATCTCCTTCAATTGTGGTGCGCCAATATATCGATTCAAGCGTATTGTAGAGGAGATGTGGATTGATCTGTGAATGAAGAATGGTTAGCTCCGCTTCTTTTTGCTTTAATTCCAGTACATATTTATCATGAATCACTTGATTTAACCGTTTAGTCATATCAATAAAAGAATTATTTAATAAACCAATCTCATCGTTTCGATTCATCTGATATTGGAGCGTTAACGGTCTGCCGGGTTCGTATGAGCGCGTTAAGCGAGCAAGCCTCGAGAGGGGACTCAGAATATATCTAAAAAAGTAAATACTCGTCACAAGTAAAATAAAAAAATAGGCAAGCATTAAATAATTAACCAACTGTCTCATGGCAATATGCTCGCCAATAATCGAGCTCACCGGAATTTGGAACAGTAATTTAGTATCGCTATTTACGCTGGTATGTACTGCATATAACCAGGACTGTCCCTCCTCTTGTTCTGTAAAAACACCCTCTAAAGCATCTGAAATGGATAATGGCAGCTTAAACTTAGATCCAATGTCGAAGTTAGACGTATTCGCCAAAATGACATTTTCCTTATTTAATAATATGATCTTCCCGTCTTTGGGGATTTTAAGTGATTCCATGTCTTTTTGCAGCAGAAAGTCCAAACCTGTCATAACGAGCACGCCAACCGGTGTATTATCGCCTATCGTATTATTCATTCGTCGTATGTATGCTGTTGTTTTTAGGTGTGTTGGGTTATTCCCTAATTGGTACATAATTCTTATAATACCGCTGCCGCTGGCGCTGACCGCATCTTGGAACCAACGCATCGATGCAATATCGGCAGAGTAAAACACCCCTTTTTGTTGTACATCGGATGGAGGTGCAAATGGATATGATCCCGTGAGTTCTGGAATAAATATCGAATAGTTAATCGAATTTTTGGAGTAGGTCGTTAGCAGTTTATCCAATACCAAGAATTTTTGTAATCTCGCGTATTCTGATAATGAAGACAAATCAAACATTTGCTGTGTTTCAGGCGTAATCATTAATTTTTCCGTCGTCCCATCGACAGATATGATATCGCGGTCCAACGTTAAATGGCTTGTTTTGACCAACTGAAACAACGTATTGCCCATTTGCTGCTCTGAGATGGATGACACCTTTGCCGAAACAATCCAATCTATGAGTAAAATAGGAATAACAATAAGAAAAATAAAAAATATAATTAATTTTTGAATCAGATTCATTTTTGC